>JAGRMU010000095.1 GCA_020441165.1 Sedimentitalea sp. | reverse complement strand
GGCGCTGGAAATACCGGTCCTGACATCCTTGGCCAGCGGGTTTTGCCTCAGCGCGGTCGTCACGGCTGCCGCCTATAGCGACCGTTCCTGAACGTCGTGCGCGGAATAGTTCAAGGCGCGTTCGCGCTCAGCGACGACATCCGAGATGCGGGCGCCGAGCGGGCGGCCGATCAGCACGTCGCAGCCGGCATCGCGCAAGAGGCGCCTGGTCACGCTGCCCAGGAACGCGCGTCGGATAAAGCTGGAACGGTTGGGTCCGAGCGCGATCAGGTCCACATCGGCGCTGTGCGTCGCGCGGACAAGTTCCGCTTCCGGTTCGCCGCGCAGCACCTGCCAGGTCACGCGAGGCACCAGCCCGTCGGCGATCGAGCGCAGGCGGTCCTCGGCGTCTTTCGCAAGGACGTCGTGATGCGCCGTCAGGTCCGACCGAGGCAAGCCGACGCGCAGCATCGCCTCTTCGAGCTGGCGCGCCACCTCCACGGCCTGAACCATGTGCATCGCGGCACCCGGCAGGAGGGACGCCACGAAGGACTGCGCGACCGGCGCGTTCTCGGGCCCGTCAATCGCCAGCAGGACACGGCCATAGGGTTTGCCCACCGCCTGCCTGACCACCAGAACCGGGGCGGTGCCTTCGGCAATCATCTTCTCGGTTGTCGAGCCCAGCAGCTTCTTGACGATCCAGGGCTTGTGATGCGGACGCATCACGACAAGCGCCGGTTTCAGATCATCGCAGATCTCGACGAGCCGCAGCGCCGGCGCTCCGGCCTCGACATGTATCACGGTGTCGGCCGGATGGATCTCAAGCCGGCGCAGTGCCGTCTCGATCCGGTCACGGGCGGCAAGTTCCGCCCGCCCGCGCACCGTATCGATCAGCATCGGAGGCGCCGCATGATCGGGCAGGTCGATGACGTGAACGATGGTCAGCGGCACCCCGTGACGCGCCGCGATCTCCATCCCGCGAAGCAGAACCGCCTCGTCTTCCGGAAACCGGTCCACGGCCGCGAGGATGCGAGTGGTTTGCATGGTCTTTCCTCCTCATTGCAACCGGGCGTCACGGTCTGACGTTCAGATCGTCTTGTGCGGGTCTGTCGTCATCTTCCCGTAGGCCGACAGCATGGTCCAGGCGGCCGCGTAGGCCTCTGCAGCGGGCATCGTGCCGGGTCGCGCAACGGCCGGCATGCCGGAGCCGCGCTGCGATCTGCGGCCATGGGCCGTGCGACCGAGCCGGCCGGCGGGCAGGCTGGGACCGCTGTCATCTTCCCGGCGTGCGATGCATTCCGAGCTCGCCGGCTTTGCCATCTGCGGCGCGGCGGGAGCAGGCTCGGGTTTGAACAGGTGAGGGAACAATTCCTCGAAATCGGCTTTGCAGATCATCATGTCTTCGGTCCTTTCTGAATGAAACGGCCACTCGCAAGGGCGGCGTCGCGCGTCACCGGGGGCCGGTGACGCGATGGTCACGTCGAATGGCGCTCAGGCCGCTTTCAGGTAGGTCTCTTGCTCCGCTGCGAGCGGCGTCGCAGCCGAAGCGAAAGGCACCATCCCCAATTCGCGGTCATCGAACCCGTCGACCACGCGCGGAATGTCCCCGCGGTAGATGCCGATATCCCTGAGGCTCCGGTCATCCAGGGCTTCGAGCGCCGCGATCATCTTGCGCCGGCGCCATTTCCGGATCGCGGGGCCGAACAACCGCCGGACGAAATCGCTGCCTTCATCGCCGCCGCGATTGTCGGACGCGGACGCGATCATTTGACGTGTGATGTAGATGGACATGTCATCCTCCAATCCTGAGACTACTGATGCCAAGACATCGGAAACCGCACCGCCCGGGCCCGGGACAGGGATGTCCATAGGTCCGGTTCTGGCGGCGCAAGCGCCCGCGTCTTTCGGTTTGATCTGTGGAAGATCGATATCGGCCCCGAGGCATGGACAGGCACAACGGCCAGCCCCGCCCGGGGTTACCGGCGGTTCAGCAGATTTCCCGCGAAGAGCAGGAACCTCTTATGAAGCATGAACATCGACATGACACAGATGTGGGCCATACGCGTCGGGGTTGCAAGGGTTCAGGGCCGCGTTGCGACCTTATGGCCCGAAACCGCGCGGACCCCGGCCCGTCGCATCGACATCCCGCCGCACGAAACGGACGAGTGCGTCTCGCCTTCGCCTGCGGCGCGGCGAAATCGGCCCGTCCGGAGATGGAGGTCGAGATCATCGTCGCCGCGGCCTGCGGCGATTGGTGCCCGGATCGGGAGATTTCAGGTCGAAAACCAGCGGCGCAGGCTCCTACCAGCCACCGAACCTCGGCCATTCCACCAGCTCTGCGCCGGGCGTTTCGGGCAGCACGTGATAGCGCTGGTGCTGCGCCGCGGTCGCGCAGGCGTGGTTCGGCAGGATGCGCAGACGGGCGCCCACCGGAAACTCCGGCACGTCGCCTTGGAAATCGGGATGCCTTGCGATCACGCCATGTTCCTGGTTGGCTTGCTTGACGTAAAGGCCGGGGATCACCCTGCCGGCGTCGTCGCAGACGAGGCCATAGCCCTGATCGACCGGCTGGCCGGCTGTCCCGCGGTCGCGCGACATTGCCATCCAGCCCGCATCGCAGATGGTCCAGCCGCGTGCGGTCTGGTGCCCAATGACGGTGGTCAGCACGCTGAGCGCGATATCGTCGAGCGTGCAGGCCTCGATGCCCGCCATGACGAGGTCGAAGAAAACGTAGACGCCCGCGCGCATCTCGGTGACACCGGTCAGATCCCTGGCGCCATGCGCCGTCGGCGTGGAGCCGACGCTAAGCGCCGGACAGGGCAGCCCGGCCTTCCGCAGCGCCGTCGCGGCATCGACCACCGCCTGCCGCTCGATTTCTGCAAATCGGGCATGCGCCTCGCGACCCACCACGTTGTAGCTTTCGCCGGCATGGCACAACACGCCGGCCAGTTCGGCCCCGCCGTCCTGCAGGATGCGGCCCACCTCGATCAGGGCCCGGTCGTCGGGCGTCAACCCGCTGCGGTGGCCATCGCTGTCGATCTCGATCATCGCGGGGAGGGCAACACCGGAGGCGCGCGATGCGGCTGCGACCGCATTGGCCTGCGCGGCACAATCCAGCAAAACGGTCAGACGACATCCGGCGCGGTGCAGGGCGATCACCCGGTCGAGCTTGTCGGGGCTGATGCCGACGGCATAGAGGATATCCGTGATCCCCGCCGCGGCAAACATCTCGGCCTCCGCCAGAGTGGAAACCGTGGCAGGCCCGTTGCCACCCGCCAGAACATACCGCGCGGCCTCGATGCACTTGCTCGTTTTCAGGTGCGGCCTGAGCGACACGCCGAGGGTCGCCGCGTGTTGCGACAGGCGCGCGATGTTGCGTTTCATGCGGGCCTCATCGACCAGCAGGCAGGGCGTGGGAAGGGCTGTCAGGCGGAGATCCGGCATGCGCATAGCTTATGGCATCGAAAGCGGGACCGTAAGGGTGCGCCTTCGGATTCAAGGGGCATTCGAGAGAGGGATTTGCCGATCCCCTTTGCCCCTCCGCTTTCGATCGGGCATTGCGTGATGCTGAACCGGGATCCGAGATCGGGCGCGTCTTTGGAGAAACTCCCGGCACCTATGGTATTCGCTGGGTCTGGCTCCAGATGCGCCGGGAGGGCTTTGCCATTGCCCGCTGCAAGGTTGGCTTCCTGATCAAGGGGATCGGAGTCGAAGGCGTCCTTTCCGCATTTGTCGCTTTGCTTGCAATCATTGGCCGGTCAGAGGATGCGGGATTGGCGGCTGTCGCGCGCAGAGGCGCTCGCGCCGGTTCTTCCTGACCCGCGCGGGCAGATACCGCGATCGCGGATTTCCTGTCAGGCTGGCGCCGACTCCCTAGGCTTCGTTGCCCGCTTCACGGCCCCGGAATCGCCTTTCCTCCCTTTGGCCTCCTTGTCGAGAAGGGCACCGGCGCAGCGGCTGAGCATTTCCGTGCAGTGCTTTCCGTCTTCGGCAAGACGCTCCATCGAACGGATCTGCCAATCGACGATCTCCTTCATCGCGCCGGCAGGATCGGTCGGGCCGCCCGATGCGATCCGCCGCCCCGCGTCGATCATCGATTGCGTCGCATCCTGCCGCCGCTGAAACCAGGCCGACCAGAATTTCTCGGCTTCATCCAGCATGCGCTCTTGCGCCTGCAAGACCTGCTTGGTTTGCGGCGCCATGAAAAGAGGGTTCACGGAAAACTCTACCTGCGCGGCGTTCAGAGCATCCTCTATCGCATTGGTCGTGCGTTCGCTGCGTGCCATCGGGCTGTCCTTTCAAGTGTAAACCGGCGTCGTGGGACATGCTGACCGATGCGGCCAGCAAATGCATTGATCGGCATCAACATCCGAAGCGGCTCCGCGGCAGGGTTGCGCCCACGATACAGACGATCCGGCGCACACCGCCCGCGCGAAGGAGGGCAGCGCCGAGGCAGAGCTGGCCCCCTCGCCTCGTCAGCCACACTGATCGCCGCCCAGCCAGTAGAAGGCGGCAAACGCAAGAACCGTCCCGATCAGGACGGCGATCGTATAGCGCTGGCCAATCCAGGGGAGGCGTGGAGTCACCGTCTTTTTCACGACATCACCCCTACGCGGACCAGGAATGTCGTCCTGTGCCATCGCCGGCGCCACCATGCAAGCAACCCCACCGCAAAGCTCCGGTCACGCGGGTTGGTCTTCGGCAACCTCGGAGCAGAAAGAAGCACCGGTTGCCACCAGCCCGGCCGTACTGAACCGGGGCGCCGCGCGCGGCCGCCTGCAGCACGGAGTGAACTCGCCTCGTCCCACTCGCGATCTTCGGCGTTGCAGGACGGGCCGGTCCGGGATTTTGGCCGGAGCAAGGGTACCGACCTGTCCGGGCGCGGTTTCCAGCTGGCTGGCAGGCTACGTCGAAGGTCTCGAACGGGTCGGCATCGATACCGGCCCGCTGGCCGTCTGGCTCTGGAACGCGTTGACCTGTCCGCCCGAGCCGATCATCTGTATCGGCGCGCATCATGCGGGCGGTCTGCCGAGGATGATGTCGAACGAGGCTGACAGGCACAAGGCCCGCGGTCTCGCCCGGATCGTGCCCACCGGGTGGAGCAAGGCCATGCAGATCAAGAGCCATGTTGCCTTTGCCGGGCAACGGCGGAGAATGACGGGATGCTTCTGACCATCGTGCAAAGTCTCCTTTTCGCGATCGGCGTTCCGGCCGTCGCCATATTCGTCGCGCGGCTGGTTTATCCGGCTCCGAGCCATGCGGACCGGGAAGATACCTTCGCGTTGCCCCCCGCCGAAGACGGGGCTCTGGCCGCCACCCTGAGCAAGCGTTGCAAGGACCACCAGGGGCTGACGGGTGTCGCTTCCCTCCAGGATGGCCGCGAGGCTTTTGCGGCGCGCATCATGCTTGCCAATGCCGCGGTATCCTCGATCGACGTTCAATACTACATCTGGCGCGCGGACATGACCGGGTATCTGCTGCTCAAGGCCCTGCATCGCGCGGCAGATCGCGGCGTGCGGGTGCGCGTGCTCCTGGATGACAACGGGATCAACGGTCTTGATGCCGTTCTGGCTGCACTCGACGCCCATCCCGAGATCGAGGTTCGCCTCTACAATCCCTTCGTCCTGCGCCGGTTCAAGCGGCTGTCCTTTGCCTTCGACTTCTTCAGGCTGAACCACCGGATGCACAACAAGGCGTTCACCGTCGATGGCCGCGCCAGTATTCTGGGTGGCCGCAATGTGGGGGACGAATATTTCGGGACCGGCAGCAACCCGCTGCGCATTGATCTGGACCTTCTGGCGGTGGGCGAGGTCGTTCCCCGCATTTCGGCGGATTTCGATCGGTACTGGAATGCAGACCCGGTCTTTCCCGCCGCGCGCATTCTGGGAAAATCCGGCAACGCCGGTCTGATCGCAACGGTTCTGGATGGCTTCGAGACGAACCCGGAGTTCGACGCCTATCGCCCGTTGCTCGACGCGTCCGACATTGTTGCCTCGCTGGCGCGGGGCGATCTGGCGCTGGAATGGACCGATGCCGTTCTGGTGAGTGACGATCCCGTCATCGGCTTTGGCAGGGTCCCGCGCCCGGAGCTCTTCATCACCCGATTGCTTGACGCTGTCGGACCGATCAAGGCCCGTTTTGACGGGGTGACGCCGTATTTCGTGCCCGGCGCCGCAGGGGTGAAGGCGTTTGCGGCATTGGAAAGAGGTGGCGTGTCCGTGCGCATGCTGACGAATTCGCTGGAAGCGACCGACATGCTGCCCGTTCACGCCGGCTATGCCAAGCGCCGAAAGGATCTGCTTCGCGCGGGTGTCGGCCTGTTCGAGTTGCGGGTCCAGGACGGTGGGCCAACCTCGCGCGACAAACTCGGCCCATTTGGATCGTCGGGGTCCCATCTTCACGCCAAGACGTTTGCCGTGGACGGAAATCGCGTCTTTGTCGGATCGTTCAATTTCGATCCGCGCTCGGCAACGCTGAATACGGAGATGGGCCTGCTGATCCGAAGCACCAGAATGGCTGAAATCATGCATGACGCGTTCGATGAGGGCCTCGGCGATCTCGCCTGGCGCGTCGAGATGGCGGAGGGCCGGCTCAACTGGACCCGCGCATCGGATGGGACTGTGACACGTGTTGAGCCTGGCACGACACTTGCCAAGCGCATCGCGCTGAAGGCTATCGGCTCGTTGCCCGTCGAATGGCTCTTGTGAACGCAGGCTCAGGTTTTTCGGGTTCTGTTTGGACCGATATGGCCATGCCGAGCGCACGGATGCCGTGAGTTCGCGAATCCGGGATCGCTTGCCCTGTCCAGATATCGGGTCCAGAATGAACGTATCACCGCGGATCGGCCGAGACACGTGCCCCAGGGTTCAAAAGAGGAAAACCCATGTACAAACACATCCTAGTTGCCACCGACGGATCCGAGCTTGCCCTGAAGGGACTCGAGCATGGGTTGGCGCTGGCCAAGGCGGTCGGTGCGAAAGTCACGATCCTGACCGTGTCGGAACCCTTGCACCCCGAAGCCGTGCGGGCGGCAAGACTGGCGGGGGTGGAGATCGCTTCCAGCCGCTATGATCAGCAGCTCAACAGCCTCATGAAGGAACGCTTTGCATTTGTCGAAGATCGCGCGCGGGACCACGATATCAAGGTGAACCTGGTGCACGAGATCGACGATTCCCCAGCCGAGGCCATCGTCCGGACCGCCAAGTTGAGCGAATGCGATCTGATCGTCATGTCGTCGCATGGGCGGCGCGGTGTTCAGAAAATGTTGCTCGGAAGCCAGACATCGGAAGTGCTGGTCAAGACGCCCGTTCCGGTGCTGGTTATTCGCTAGACGTCTCAAGACGTCGCGCTGGACGTCTCCCGCCCCGGCAAGCCGACCGACGACGGCTTCATCGAGGCGTTCAAAAAAGGTCTCGAGCACAAGTCAGGCTACGAGTGGCAGCGGATCGAGGGCTCTCCAGTTGCCGCGCTCCACCATGCAATACAGCGCCTGGGTGCCGATCTCATCTGTGTTAGGTACGCATGCGCGATCATGGCTGTCTAGGGCCCTGCTTGGAAGCACTGCCGAAGAGATGCTGTCGGATCCGCCTTGCGATGTTCTGGTCACACCACTTCGGAAACCAAACAATGTAACGGCTAGATGTCCCACTCCCTGCGCTTTGCCGTGCCGATCAAGGCAATGATCGAGAAGGAACCGTCGTTCGGTTACAGAACGGTTGCCTGGCTTCTTGGCTTCAACAAGAACACGGTGCAGCGGATCTTTCGGATTAAGGGCTGACAGGTCAGCAAGCGCCCGGTCGGCATGCGGCCACGGATCGAGGCCGTTCCATCGGTTGCTGCCGCGCCCAGCGAGCGATGGGCGACAGATCTCTGCAGGGTCTGGGGAGGCCGGATGGGGAGTGGGCAAAACTTGAGGGTCTGGTCGTGCTAGAAACGGATCTTTGTGAGGAGAACTTCCATGGATGTCCGAATAGCTGTCGAGACCACCTTCGAAAACGGAAAGAAGCGCTCCCATTCCCCAGGCCATTTTTCACGCCCGTTTCGGCAGGCCCAGCCCGAAAGCGTCGGACTCCTGCTTGAGGATGCCAGGACATCGCTCCGGCAACTGCAAGAAGCGATGCGACTCCGAGCAAATCGGTGACGAATGACGCTCGCCGGGCCGCGTCAGGGCGGTGCGGGTTTCGCCGGGAACCCGCGGGGCTCCGATGGCGTTAACCAACGAAAAGGAGCGGGAAGATGGCCAAGTTCAAGATCGGTGATCATGTGAAGTGGAACTCCGAAGCCGGGCATGTGAGCGGCAAGATCATCAAGGTTCACGATAGCGATTTCGACTACAAGGGTCACACACGGCGCGCATCGGGCGACGATCCGCAGTACGAGATCGAGAGCGACAAGACCGATCACATAGCCGCCCACAAGGAAAGTGCGCTGACGAAGATTGAATGATGGGGGGCGGGTTTTGCACCATCGGTCATTCGAACCGCGATCTTGGCGCGTTCGTCGACATTCTGCGGCAGGCAGAGGTAAAGACCGTCGCTGACGTGCGCAGCTTTCCACGCTCGCGCAGCAATCCCGCCTTCAACATCGACACCCTGCCCGATGCTCTTGCGCGCCATCAGATCGGCTATTGCCAATTTCCGGACCTTGGCGGGCGACGGAAGGTGCAGCAGGACGTGCCCGACACGGTCAACGCGCTCTGGCGCAACCGCAGCTTCCACAATTATGCCGACTACGCCCTGTCCGCCAGCTTCGACCGGGCCTTGCGCGATCTCGTGGACCTTGGTCAGCGCGGACTTGTGGCCATCATGTGCTCGGAAGCCGTCTGGTGGCGCTGCCATCGCCGGATCATCACGGATTACCTGCTATTGCGCGGGTTTGAGGTCACTCACCTGATGGGCGCGGGTCGCAACGAGTCCGCCAGGCTGACTACGGGTGCCGAACCAGGACCCGATGACAAGCTGGTCTATCCCGCAAGCGGTGCGCCTGGCGCCTCGGTTTCGCGCTGCGACGGGAGCCCCATGCGGAGAGCGCGGTCTTGAGGAGCGAGAGGATATTCATGACCCACCCTCTGACGCTGACGCGGATCGAACCGGCTACGCATGAGACCCATCCTCCGACGTTCGGGCGCCCGCAATGGTTTCGGAAGTTCAGCGCAGATGCCGGGCCGCTTGCGCACCTGCAGGAGGAAGAAGCCGTTCGCATGCAAACCGTGCGACGCTCTAATTTGGTATTTACAATACCAGTTAATGCGCGCTATATTTGGTATCGACAGTACCAAATTAGGATCTCTGGATGCGCCTTGCGACTTTCACCGACTACGGATTGCGAATTCTGATGCGACTTGCCGGCACACCCGAAAAACGACTGAGCACCGCCGATCTGGCAGCGCAGTTCGGGGTCTCGCAGCACCATCTGACCAAGGTCGTTCAGGATCTTGTGCGCGGCGGTTTCATCACGACCCAGCGTGGCCCGGGCGGGGGCCTCCGCCTGGCGCGGGGCGCGGACGAGATCGGGCTTGGCGCCGTGGTGCGCCACCTCGAGCGCCGGTTTGCACTGGTCGAATGTTGTCAGGCCGATGGCGGGAATTGCGTGCTGACGCCGCGCTGTCACCTGAAGCCGCGGGTCCTGGCCGCGCAGGAGGCGTTCCTCCGGGATCTGGACCGCTCGACCGTCGCCGACTGTGCCTGGACCGACGACGCGACCGCAGCTTGAAGCGAAGGAGAAACCCATGCCCGAGATCGAAATCGGACCCGACCTGATCCAGATCGACGCCGACATCGTTGCCAGAGCCCTGAACATCGCGCCACAGGACCTGCGAAACAGGATGCGCGACGGCACCGTCACCAGCCGGTTCGAACGTGGCGAGGGGGAGGACGCCGGCCACGTGCGGCTGACGTTCTTTTCCGACACTCGCCGCGCCCGGATCACCGCCGACGCAGAAGGCGCGGTCAGGTCTTGCAGCACGCTCGACTACGGCAGCCAGTCGGCGCCTGTGTCACCGGTATCGAAGCCTGCCCCGAACGCGCCGACACCGCAAAGAGACGTGGATCGCGACCGCCTGGACGCGCTGCTCGACGCAGCTTTGGACGGAACCTTCCCTGCCAGCGATCCGATCGCGCTCGGCTTCGATCCCGAATTGAGAGGATGATATCATGACCGCGGAACGCTCCCACAATGCCCCCCAGGTGCGGCAAGATCGGGCGCCGGTGGCAAGCATGCACCGGCCAGCACAGCGCGTTTGCAGCATCGCGCAGGCGCAGAATGCGCTTTTCCCGGCAGTGCCGGCGGTGTCGTTGGGGCTTCGACCGCCGGACGTCGGCCGCTTGCGGTTCGTTGCCGTTGTGGGGGCCGGCCTTCTGTCGGCGCTGTTCATCGCGTTATTGGCATAAGAAAGCAGGCGCCGATGCTGGTCGAGAAGATCCTGCCCGATGTCAGCAAGCGGTTGCTGTGTATAGAACCGGGCGCCACGTTGCTTGAGGCGGCCCGGCTGCTGGACGATGGCAGAGACATGGTGCTGGTCTGCGACAGCACCGGGCGGCTGGCGGGGGTCCTCACCAAGACCGACGTGGTGCGCATGACCGGGCGCTGCGAGGGCGCCAGTTGCACCGCGCCGATTGCCGAGGCGATGACGCGTGACGTTCTGACCACCACGCCCAGGGCCTGGCTGCACGATGTCTGGAACCTGATGCGCGATCGCGGCCTGAAGAACATTCCCGTTGTCGATGAGGGCGGCGCCGCACTTGGCATCCTCAACGCACGCGATGCGCTTCAGTGCCTGTTGCAGGAGGTCCGCCATGAAGAGGAATTGCTGCGCGATTACACGATGAGCCTCGGCTATCGCTGAGCCGCCCGAGAAGGAATGACCATGACAGAGACGCTTTTCCCCACGAATACCGGCGCGCTTGCGAAGCGCCGCAAGGATCTGACCCCGGAGGCCGAAGCGGCGTTCAAGACCTTCAGCCAGGCCGTCTTTGCGGATGGCGCGCTGGACGCCAGGACCAAGCAATTGATCGCCGTTGCGGTCGCCCATGTCACCCAATGCCCCTATTGCATCAAGGGGCACACCAAGGCAGCGCTGCGCCATGAGGCGAGCGAGGCCCAGATCATGGAAGCGATCTGGGTCGCCGCCGAGATGCGTGCGGGTGGCGCATATGCCCATTCGGTGCTTGCCCTGGAAGAGATGGAAAAAGCCGCGGCGCGGGGCTGAAGGCCAGGTGCTTCACAATCAAGGAGAACGTGACATGACGTGCAAGACCATCACCCTGACGACAGCGATCGCACTGGCTGGACTGGCAAGCCCGGGCGTCGCGCAAGCGGCGGACGCGGCCTGGCGTGCCGAACTGGCGCCCCTGAACGCCGGAACGACGGGGACCGAGGCCGGCGGCACCGCCACGCTCACCGTCTCGGGCGACACATTGACGATCCGCATCGACGCCTCGGGAACCGCACCCGGCATCATGCATCTTCAGCATTTCCACGGCTTTCCCGAGGGAGGCGGGACATCCGCATGTCCTGCCGCCGAAGCGGACAGCAATGGCGACGGCCTCATCGACCTGATCGAGACCGAAGCCGGCGCGGGCATCACGATGGTTCCCTTCCACGGCGATCCGGCGAGCATGGAGATCGTCATGGACAGCTACCCGGTCGCCGACGATGCGGGTGCCTATGTCTATGAGCAAGAGGTGTCCCTATCGGCGCTCGAGGCTGCGTTCGCCGGGAAATTTCCCGGCCAGAAGCTCGATTTCGACCGACGGGTGATTTTCCTGCACGGCGTGCCCGAAGCAACGGACCTGCCGGACAGCGTGGAGTCGCTGGGGGATGTTCCGGCGCATGTCACATTGCCGATTGCCTGCGGCAGCATCGAGGTCGCCGGGGGTTGAGCCCCGGGTTGCGCCTTTCGATCATCCAGAGGGGGGAGCAGAAATGACCGCGCCGTTTGCCATCGAGCATTCTGTTGCCGAACAGAAGCGCGCGCAGATCAGGGACGCCGCGCGGATCATGGGGATAGACGAGACCTATCTTTCGATCATGGTCGATGAGTTCTATGCCCGGATCCGCGCCGATGCACGCCTCGGCCCGATCTTCGAGGCCGAGATCGGAAAGAACTGGGGGCCGCATCTGGACCGGATGAAACGGTTCTGGGCTTCGGTCGCATTGAACGCAGGAACCTATTCGGGCAGGCCGGTCGCGGTCCATCAGAACCTTCGCGGCGTCGCGCGTGGTGATTTCGATCACTGGCTGGGGCTGTTCCGGGCCACTCTGGACGACACGGCGCCGACGCCGGAAGCGGCCAATTACCTGCTGATCCGGGCCGAAAGGATCGCGCAGAGTCTGCGTATCGCAATGTTCGAACGGGATGAAGACGGGGTGCCGGCACTCGGCTGAAACCAGACGCGCCCAGGCTTCCGCGAAAGGAGAACCAAGACATGGTCGCGAAATTCACGGTTGGTGAACGGCAGTTCGCACTTGGGCTTCTGGTCGCGATGGCGCTTCTCGGTCTGGCGATGGCGGCACTGGGTGCAGGCGATGCCATGGGGGTACATGGCTTCATCATCCTGTTCATCAGCCTTGCCCTTGTGTTCGTCGTCGGTGCATCGCTGGAGGCCCCGGCGCCGACCGAGGATCGCACCCGCGCTTATTACGACGACCCGATCAAGGTCGGAATCGTGCTGGCGATGATCTGGGCGGTGATCGGCATGGGCGTCGGCGACTGGGTGGCGTGGATGCTGGCCTATCCCGATCTGCGTTTCGATGCGCCCTGGTCCAGCTTCGGGCGGATGCGCCCGGTTCATACCACGGGGGTCATCTTCGGTTTCGGCGGCAACGCGCTGATCGCCACGTCGATGCATGTGATGCAGCGCACCTGCCGGGCCCGCCTTGCCGGGCAGATCTCGCCCTGGTTCGTGATCATCGGCTACAACCTCTTCGTCATCATCGCCGTCAGCGGCTATGTCATGGGCGTCACCCAGTCCAAGGAATACGCCGAGCCGGAGTGGTATGCCGATATCTGGCTGGTGATCGTCTGGGTCACATATTTCGGTCTCTACCTGCGCACATTGGCCCGCCGGAACGAGCCGCACATCTATGTCGCCAACTGGTATTATCTGGCCTTCATCCTGGTCGTCGCGGTGCTGCACATCGTCAACAAC
>JAGRMU010000483.1 GCA_020441165.1 Sedimentitalea sp. | reverse complement strand
TCGTGTTCTCGGTGAAGCGCTCGAAGCGACGCGCCTTCAGGAACTTCTCCAGCTGCGCAGCCTCCATCCGGCTGAGCAGCGCCTTGCCGATCCCCGAGGCATGCATCGGCGACAGCGTGCCGGGCGGAAAGAAGGCGCGGATCGTTTCGTGGGTCTCGACCTGGCTGACGAACATCACTTCGCCGCCCTTCTCGATGCCGAGGTTCGAGGTCTCGCCGGTTGCCTCCATCAGCGCCCGCATCACCGGGCGGCTGCGCTCGATCACGCTGCTGCGGCGCAGGAAGGCCGAGCCCAGCCGGAACGCCATCGGACCGATATGCCAGGCCTGCGAGGCCGGGTCGGCCTCGACGATGCCGCGCGCCTCCATGGTGCTGAGCACCCGGTAGATGGTGGCCGGAGACTGCTCCAGGGTTTCGGCGATCTCGGTCAGGGTCAGCCCGTTCGCGGCGGCCAGCGCGTCCAGCACGTTCAGCGCGCGGTCGAGCGCCTGGATCGTGGTCTGGCCGCTGTTGGCGGTGAAGCTTTTCGGGCGTCCCTTGCGGCGCACGGACTCGGCCATGACGGTTCCTTGGGGCGAAACGCGACAGTTTCGTGATAATCCTGAAAATCGCTTTCGGTCAATGAAAAATCGTAAGATGTTGGGGCACAATCGAAAACCACCGGTTCGCCAATAATGAAAAACGTTTTCAAAAAAATTGGTGGCGCGGCCCGGCTCGGCTATACATCGGGCAAGCGCCAAAGGAGGGCCCTGACATGAGCTTCCAGAATCCCGTTTTCATCCCCGGTCCCACAAACATGCCCGAGGCGGTGCGCCAGGCCTGCTACATGCCGACCATCGACCACCGCTCGCCGGTCTTCGGCAAGATCCTCAACCCCTGCCTTGACGGTGTGCGCCGGGTGCTGAAGTCTGAGACCGCCAGGGTCTTTGTCTTCCCGTCCACCGGCACAGGGGGCTGGGAGACCGCGCTGACCAACACGCTCAGCCCGGGCGACAAGGTGCTGGCCGCGCGCAACGGCATGTTCAGCCATCGCTGGATCGACATGTGCCAGCGCCACGGGCTGGACGTGCAGATCGTCGAGACCCCCTGGGGCCAGGGGCTGCCCGCGAACCGCTACGAAGAGATCCTGACGTCCGACAGGGGCCACGAGATCAAGGTGGTTCTGGCCACCCACAACGAGACCGCCACCGGCGTGAAATCCGACATCGCCGCGGTGCGCAGGGCGCTGGACGCGGCCGGTCACCCCGCGCTGCTCTTCGTCGACGGGGTCAGCTCGATCGCCTCGATGGACTTCCGCATGGACGAATGGGGCGTCGATGTCGCCGTCACCGGCAGCCAGAAGGGCTTCATGCTGCCCGCCGGCCTCGCCATCGTCGGGTTCTCGGAAAAGGCCATGGCGGCGGTGGAGACCGCCAAGCTTCCGCGCACCTTCTTCGACGTGCGTGACATGGGGCGCGGCTATGCCAACAACGCCTTCCCCTATACCCCGCCTGTCGGGCTGATGAACGGGCTGAAACTGTCGCTGCAGATGCTGCAGGACGAGGGGCTCGACAACGTCTTCGCCCGCCACACCCGCATCGCGACCGGCGTGCGCCGGGCGGTCGAGGCCTGGGGGCTGGAGCTTTGCGCCGTCTCGCCCGAGGTCTATTCCGACACGGTCTCGGCGATCCGCACCCCCGAGGGGTTCGACGCCACCCGCATCGTCACCCATGCCGCCAGCGCCTATGGCATGGCCTTCGGCGTCGGCCTGGGCGAGGTCGCGGGCAAGGTGTTCCGCATCGGCCACCTGGGGATGCTCACCGACGCGCTGATGCTGTCGGGGCTTGCCACCGCCGAGATGGTGATGAAGGATCTTGGGCTCGACATCAAGCTCGGCTCGGGCGTCGCCGCCGCGCAGGACTTCTACCGCCACGGGTCCGGCACCGCCAAGCAGGCGGCGGCATGAAGAGGGACGACGCAGCCATGGAGATC
>JAGRMU010000094.1:9147-16783 GCA_020441165.1 Sedimentitalea sp. | reverse complement strand
TGCCGTCGGTGCGCATGTAGGTGATGTGCCCGGCCTCGTAGAGCCGCTGCGCCGCGCTCATCGTCTGGCGCGCGCCCATGCCGAACTTGCGACTGGCCTCCTGCTGCAGGGTCGAGGTCATGAACGGGGCGCTGGGGTTGCGGCTGACCGGTTTCGCCTCGACCGACTGCACGGACAGATCGCGGCTGCCGATCGCCTGCACCGCCAGCTCGGCCTGGGTCTTGTCGGCGATGTCGAACTTGTCGAGCTTCTTGCCGGCCAGCAGGGTCAGCCGCGCCTCGTACTCCTGGCCGCGCGGGGTGGCCAGAACCGCGGTCACGGTCCAGTATTCGCGCGCCTGGAAGGCCTCGATCTCCATCTCGCGCTCGACGATCAGGCGCAGGCAGACCGATTGCACCCGCCCCGCCGACTTGGCGCCGGGCAGCTTGCGCCAGAGCACCGGGCTGAGGTTGAAGCCGACCAGGTAGTCGAGGGCGCGGCGCGCCAGGTAGGCCTCGACCAGCGGCATGTCCACCTGGCGGGGATGGGCCATCGCCTCGGCCACTGCCGCCTTGGTGATGGCGTTGAAGGTCACGCGGCTGACGGCGGTGTCCTTCTTGATCGACCGGCGCTTGGTCAGCGCCTCCTGCAGGTGCCAGCTGATCGCCTCGCCCTCGCGGTCNNCGGGGTCGGTGGCGAGGATCAGCGCGTTGTCCTCGGCCAGCGCATCGGCGATCGCCTTGACGTGTTTCTTGCTGTCGCTGGCCACCTCCCAGGTCATCTCGAACCCCTGGTCGGGATCGACGGATCCGTCCTTGGGCGGCAGGTCGCGGACATGGCCGTAGGAGGCGAGAACCGTGTAGCCGGGCCCGAGATACTTGTGGATCGTCTTGGCCTTGGCCGGGGATTCTACAACTACTACGGGCATTTAACGGAAAACCTCTCGGTGCGGGTGACGCGCGCTCTATGGCGGGGCAGGATGTGGGGTGCAAGGGGAGATTGTCAATCCGCCGGCTCCGGGGCAGGATCGGGGGCGGTCCGGGACGGTTTTGCCGGCGCAGGAAAACGGAGGCAGGGGATGCGATTCGCGGCGGTTCTGTTGGGGGTTTTCGTCGCCGGCGCGGCGTCGGCGCAGGGCTGGCACGAGCCGGCGCGCGGCACGAAGACGCGCGCGGCGCTGATGGATGCGCTGCGCCCGCATGTCGAGTGGATGCTCGGCGCCCCGGTGGAATTCGTGGTCGGGGAGCTGCGACTTGCCGGGGACGTGGCCTTCTTCGCCGGCATGGCGCAGCGGCCCGGCGGGGGCGCGATCGACATGGCCCAGACCCCCGGGGCCTGGCGCGGCGAGCTCGACCCGCAGGTCGGGGACGGCGCCACCGTGCAGGCGCTCTACCGGCTTTCGGGCGAGACCTGGGTGGCGGTGCACTGGGCGATCTCGGCGACCGATGTCTGGTATGCTTGGGGGCCGATCTGCGCGCAGTACCGGGCGGTGATTCCCGAGGTTTGCCAGGGTCTCTGACCCGGCTTGCGTCGGCGCTCAGCGGGCCAGGGACAACAGCCCGCCCGACTGGCGCTGGATCTTGCCGTCAAGCTCGAGATCGACGAGCACCGGGCCGACCCGGCCCGCGGGCACCGACAGGTCGCGGATCAGCTGGTCCTCGGCGACCGGCGAGGGGCCGAGCCGGGCCAGGA
Organism: Sedimentitalea sp.; assembly: GCA_020441165.1. Taxonomy (GTDB): domain Bacteria; phylum Pseudomonadota; class Alphaproteobacteria; order Rhodobacterales; family Rhodobacteraceae; genus JAGRMU01. The sequence goes on along the minus strand of JAGRMU010000094.1, from coordinate 15,112 downwards.
TCTGCTGGTGCAGGGCGGCGGTCTCGCGCAAGCTGCGCTTTTCGGGCGGCGGCGCCGGGATCTCGGCCCAGAGGTCGGGCTGCGCCGGGCGCGCGGCGGCGCCGCGCTCGGGCAGGGCGGCGATCACGTCGGCGGCATTGCGCACCAGCTGCGCGCCGTCGCGGATCAGCATGTTGCATCCGGCGGCGCGGGCATCGAAGGGATGACCGGGGACCGCCAGCACGTCGCGGCCCTGATCCAGCGCGTCGCGGGCGGTGATCAGGCTGCCCGAGCGGGCGGCGGCCTCGACCACCACCACCGCCCGGGCAAGACCCGAGATGATCCGGTTGCGGCGCGGAAAATGCCGGGCCTGGGCGGTCAGGCCCATGGGCTGCTCCGAGAGGCGCAGGCCCTTGGCGCCGATCTCGAAGGCGAGGCCGGCGTTCTCGGCCGGATAGATGCTGTCGACCCCGCCGGCCATCACCGCGACGGTGCCGGTCTTGAGGGCGGCGAGATGGGCGGCGGCATCGACGCCGCGCGCCAGGCCCGAGACGATGACGAAGCCGGCCTCGCCCAGTTCGGCGGCGAGCGCGCGGGCCATGCGGGTGCCTAGCGACGAGGCGTTGCGGGCGCCCACGAGGGCGATCATCGGGGCGCTCAGATAGGCCGGATCGCCGATCGTCCAGAGCACGGGCGGCGCGTCGGCAATGTCGGCGAGGGTTTGCGGATAGTCCGGATCGCCAAGGCACAAGAGTCGCGCTTTGGCGGCTCTTGCGGCCTTGAATTCGGCGTCGATCACACCGGCGGGGCAGATTTCGTACCCCTCGATCCCGGCGGTGCGTGCCACTTCGGGCAACGCGGCCAGCGCGTTCTGCGCCGTGCCATGCTCGTTCAGGAGGCGGTGGAACGTGGCCGGACCGACCTTCCGCGAGCGCAAGAGACGAAGCCACGCATGCCGATCATCTTCCGTGGTGGGTGGGAGTGGGGGGTGATTGGAAGAATTGAATTCCTCGGTCATCCGTCGCTCCGTCCTCTTGCAGGACCGGTGTAGCGCGGCGCGAGTTAACAGCCGGTAAAGGGCAGAAGGGTCGGCACAATTTTTTTCAAACCCCCGTCTAAACGCTCGTCCCGGGGCCGGGGTGGCTCAGGCCGCGGCAGAGCCACCCACCGTCAGCCCGTCGATCAGCACCGTGGGCTGGCCGACCCCGACCGGCACCCACTGGCCGTTCTTGCCGCAATTGCCCAGCCCCGGATCCAGCGCCATGTCGTTTCCGAGCGCGCGGATCCGGCGCAGGGCGGTGGGCCCGTCGCCGATCAGCGTCGCACCCTTGACCGGGGCGCCGACCTTGCCGTTTTTCACCCGGTAGGCCTCGGTGCAGGAGAAGACGAACTTGCCGTTGGTGATGTCGACCTGGCCGCCGCCGAAGCCGACCGCCCAGATGCCATCGCGAATCTGCGCCACCAGGTCGGCCGGATCGGCATCGCCGCCCAGCATGTAGGTGTTGGTCATCCGCGGCATCGGCGGGTGGGCGAAGCTCTGCCGCCGCCCGTTGCCGGTGGGGTTTACCCCCATCAGCCGGGCGTTCTGGCGGTCCTGCATGAAGCCGGTGAGGATGCCGTCCTCGATCAGCACCGTGCGGCTCGAAGGCGTGCCCTCGTCATCGACGCTGAGCGAGCCGCGCCGGTCCGGCAGGGTGCCGTCGTCGAGCACGGTGACCCCGCGCGCCGCCACCTGCTGGCCCATCAGCCCGGCGAAGGCGGAACTTCCCTTGCGGTTGAAATCGCCCTCCAGCCCGTGCCCGATGGCCTCGTGCAGAAGGATCCCCGGCCAGCCGGGCCCCAGCGCCACCTCCATCACGCCGGCCGGGGCCGGTTCGGCGTCGAGGTTGACCAGTGCGATTCGCAGCGCCTCGCGGGCCTTGGCCTGCCAGTCGGCGGGATCGATCAGCCCGTCCAGACCGACCCGGCCGCCGCCGCCGGCGGTGCCGGTCTCGCGCCGCCCGCCCTGGTCGACGATCACCGACACGTTCAGCCGGCTCATCGGGCGCAGGTCGCGAACATGAACGCCATCGGGACGCAGGATCTCGACCTCCTGCAGCGAGGCCGCGAGCGACGCCGAGACCTGCACCACGCGGGAATCGAGATCGCGCGCGAAGGCGTCGATCTCGCGCAGAGTGTCGATCTTGACCGGGAAGGGCGCGCCGGCAATCGGATCGGCATCGCCGTAGAGCCTGTGGTTGGTGGCGGGCGGCGAGACCGCCAGCGTGCCGCCGCCGCTGCCCACCGCCAGCCGCGCGGTCTCGGCGGCGCGTTTCAGCGCGGCGAGGGACATCTCGGTGGAGTGGCCATAGCCCGACACCTCGCCGCGCACCGCGCGCAGCCCGAATCCCTCGGAGGCGTCATAGCTGGCGGTGCGGAGCCGGCCGTCGTCGAAGACCAGCGCCTCGGACTTGCGGCGCTCGGCGAAGATCTCGCCGTCGTCGGCGCCGTCCGTGGCCTGGCGGAGCACCGCCAGGGCATCGTCCAGCGGCAGGCCGGTCTCGAAGGGGCGGAAGGGGTCGCTGGACATTTGCTCGGCCTCGCTTTTTGATCTAAATCAACAAAAGCGTCGCGATGACGCCAATGATGGGTTTATCTGGCCCCCGGAATATGATTTTTACATGTGCAAATGACAACGGCCCGGTTGCGAAACGTGACTCGGGCCGCTGCGATGGACCCAACGCGATCAACCGATCAGGACACAACATGAAGCACGCATTGACCGTTTCGGGGCTGTTTGCCGCCGTTTCCGCCCTCCCGGCCCTGGCGCAGGACGGGCTCGAGATCGTCGGGAAGCCGCATGCCGGAGGAACCGGGTTCCAGCCTGCCGTGACCTCGCTGGCGCGCGACCAGCAGGCGCTGGACTGGCTGATTCTGGTGATCATCACGGTGATCTGCGTGTTCGTGACGGCGCTGCTGATCTACGCCATCGTGCGCTTCAACCGCCGCGCCAATCCCGAGCCCAAGAGCTTCACCCACAACACCCCGCTGGAAGTGGCCTGGACGGTGGTGCCGATCGTGATCCTGATCTTCATCGGCGCCTTCTCGCTGCCGGTGCTGTTCAAGCAGCAGGAGATCCCCGAGGCCGACATCACCATCAAGGTGACCGGCAACCAGTGGTACTGGAGCTATGAATATGTCGATCACGAGTTCGGCTTCGACAGCTTCCTGCTGGCCAAGGACGAGCTGGAAGCGCATGGCTACGGCCCGGACGAGTATCTGCTGGCCACCGACACCGCCGTGGTGGTGCCGACCGGCAAGATCGTGGTCATGCAGGTCACCGGCTCGGACGTGATCCACAGCTGGACGATCCCGGCCTTCGGCGTCAAGCAGGACGCCGTGCCCGGCCGGCTGGCGGAGCTGTGGTTCAATGCCGAGAAGGAAGGCATCTATTTCGGCCAGTGTTCGGAGCTTTGCGGCAAGGACCACGCCTACATGCCGATCACCGTCAAGGTGGTGAGCCCCGAGGCCTACGAGGCCTGGCTCGAGGGCGCGATCGCGGAATATGCCGGAACGCCGGGCAGCGTCCGCGTGGCATCCAACTGACGGCGGGCGGCGGGGTGAACCCCGCCCTACCATAACCTCGAGGGTCCGCGATGAGCGACGTCGGCATCAACAGCACCATCGGCGAGCAGGAGGCGCGCTTCGGCGATTTCTTCGCCCTGCTCAAGCCGCGGGTGATGTCGCTGGTGGTGTTCACCGCCCTGGTCGGGCTGTTGGCCGCGCCGGTCCCGGTGCATCCGCTGATCGGCTTTGCCGCGATCCTCTTCATCGCCATTGGCGGCGGCGCCTCGGGGGCGCTGAACATGTGGTGGGATGCCGATATCGACGCGATCATGCGGCGCACCCGGCGGCGTCCGATCCCCGCCGGCAAGGTCGCGCCCGCGGATGCGATGGCGCTGGGTGTGGCTCTGGCGGTGCTGTCGGTGACCATGCTGGCGCTGGCCACCAACCTGGCCGCCGGGGCGATGCTGGCCTTCACCATCTTCTTCTACGTGGTGATCTACTCGATGTGGCTGAAGCGCGCGACGCCGCAGAACATCGTGATCGGCGGCGCCGCGGGGGCCTTCCCGCCGGTGATCGGCTGGCTGGCCGCGACCGGCACGATGGCGGTCGAGCCCTGGCTGATGTTCGCGCTGATCTTCATGTGGACGCCGCCGCATTTCTGGGCGCTGTGCCTGTTCATGCGCTCGGATTACGACGACGCCGGCGTGCCGATGCTGACCGTGACCCATGGCCGGCCCGCGACGCGGGCGCACATTCTGGTCTACACCGTCCTGCTGGCCGCCTTGGCGATTGGTGCCGGGTTCACCGGCATCGGCGGGCCGGTCTACCTGATCGTCTCGCTGGTCCTGAACGCGGCCTTCCTCGCCGGCGCCCTGCGCATCTGGCGGCGCGACGAGGTCCTGGCGGAGGCCGACAACTACGCCGTCGAGAAGCGGTTTTTCCGGCTCTCGCTGCTCTATCTCTTCGCGCATTTCGGCGCGATCCTTGTCGAGGCCTTGCTGCGGCAATGGGGGCTGGGAGGCTGGGGATGAGCTTCAAGGCCACCCATGAACTGCACCGCCGGCGGCTGGGCCGCAACCTGGGCCTCGGCCTGGTCCTGGCGGCCTTCGTCGCGCTGGTCTTCGGGCTGAGCATGGTCAAGATCGCCGCGCTGATCCGCGAGTCGGCGCAGCACGAGGCCGAAAGCTGATGGCGATGTCGGGACCGAACAGGACGCTGCTCCAGCTGGTCGCCGTGGTGGTGGTGATGGGTGCGCTGGCCTGGGCCTCGGTGCCGTTCTACGACTGGTTCTGCCGGGTCACCGGTTTCGGCGGCACCACCGGCGTGGCCGAGGCCGGGTCCGACGAGGTCCTCGATCAGACCATCAAGGTCCGCTTCGACGCCTCGCTGGCGCGCGGCATGCCCTGGGAGTTCAAGCCGGTGCAACGCGAGATGGAGCTGCGCATCGGCGAGACCGGCCTCGCGTTCTTCGAAGCCTACAACCCGACGAACCGCCCGGTGGCCGGCCAGGCCAGCTACAACGTCTATCCCTACGAGGCCGGCGGGTTCTTCGACAAGATCGCGTGCTTCTGCTTCACCGAGCAGGTCCTGCAGCCCGGCGAACGGGTGCAGATGCCGGTGAGCTTCTTCGTCGATCCCGCGATCACCACCGACCTGGACGCGAAATACGTGCACACGATCACGCTGTCCTACACCTTCTATGAAATCGACCTGCCCGAGAGCCAAGCCGCGCTCGCGCCGGCATCCGCAAACAACACGAACTGAAGCCGCAACGTGAGGGACACTTGATGGCACATGCGAAGAACCACGATTACCACATCCTGCACCCCTCGGTCTGGCCGTTCCTCGGCGCGGTCTCGGGCTTCGCGATGCTGTTCGGCATCGTGCTGTGGATGCACGGCATTACCGCCTACCTGTTCTGGATCGGGCTGGTCGGGGTGCTCTACACCATGTTCGCCTGGTGGTCCGACGTGATCCAAGAAAGCCATGCCGGCGATCACACCCCGGTGGTGCGGATCGGCCTGCGCTATGGCTTCATCCTGTTCATCATGTCCGAGGTGATGTTCTTCTTCGCCTGGTTCTGGTCGTTCTTCAAGCACGCCCTCTATCCGATGAACGAGTACGAGGGCAGCCAGTACGTGCCGCCCGAGATCTTCGCGGTCGACCCGTTCCACCTGCCGCTGATCAACACCCTGGTGCTGCTGCTGTCGGGCTGCGCGGTGACCTGGGCGCACCATGCGCTGGTGCACGAGAACAACCGCCGCGACCTGATCACCGGCCTCGCGATCTCGATCGTGCTCGGCGTGCTGTTCACGGCGCTGCAGGCCTATGAATACCGCGAGTTGATCCTGCATCACGACTGGACCTTCGGCGGCGACAAGTACTACTCGAACTTCTTCATGGCCACCGGCTTCCACGGCTTCCACGTCATCATCGGCAC
>JAGRMU010000094.1:7029-9047 GCA_020441165.1 Sedimentitalea sp. | reverse complement strand
GTGGTCTGGCTGTTCCTGTTCTTCGCCGTCTACATCTGGGGAACGGCGGTGCTGCTGTCCTAGGCGCACGCCCGTCGCCGCTTGCGGTCAACAGACCGCGAGCGGCCGTCATCACGCAAAGCGCGCGGGATCCCGCGCGCTTTTCCTTCTTGGAAAAGGCCCGTTCCGCGATGCGCCGCGTTCTGTTCCTGCTGATCTTCGGCGTTCTCGGGACCGCCCTGCTGCTGGCTCTGGGGGCCTGGCAGGTTCAGCGCCTGGTCTGGAAGCGCGATCTGCTGGCCGGGATCGAGGCGCGCATCGCCGCCGATCCGGTGCCGCTGCCGGCGGCGCCCGACCCTGAGGCCGACCGCTTCCTGCCGGTGGCGGTGGCGGGCGAGATCCTGCCCGGCGAGATCCACGTTCTGGTCTCGCTCAAGGATGCCGGGCCGGGTTACCGGGTGATCGCGCCTTTCGGCGTCGGGGACGGGCGCCTGATCCTGCTCGACCGCGGTTTCGTGCCGCACGCGCAGAAGGACGCCGCGCGCGCGCTCGGCCCGGCGGAGGTGCAGGGCAACCTGCACTGGCCGCAGGAGCGCGACGGCTTCACGCCCGAGCCGGACCGCGCCGCGAACATCTGGTTCGCCCGCGACGTGCCGGCGATGGCGGCGGCGCTGGGGACCGAGCCGGTGCTGCTGATCGCCCGCGCGCCGACCGATCCGGGTGTGACGCCATTGCCGGTGGACACCGCCGGCATTCCCAACGATCACTTGAACTATGCGATCACCTGGTTCTCGCTGGCCCTGATCTGGGCAGCGATGACCGGCTTTTTCCTGTGGCGCACTCGCGCCCGCTGAACGGACCGAGGACGATGCGATACATCTCGACCCGCGGGCAGGCGCCCGAGCTGAGTTTCGAAGAGGCGATGCTGACCGGTCTGGCGCGCGACGGCGGGCTCTACGTTCCCGCCGAGGTGCCGCGGATGGCGCCCGGCGAGATCGCCGCGCTGGACGGGTTGCCCTACGAGGAGGCCGCCTTCCGGGTGATGCGCCCCTTCATCGGCGACAGCTTCTCCGACGACGACTTCGCCGCGATCATTGCCCGCGCCTATGCCGGCTTCGGCCATGCCGCCCGCGCGCCGCTGGTGCAGCTGGCGCCGGGGCATTTCCTGCTGGAGCTCTTCCACGGGCCGACCCTGGCCTTCAAGGATTTCGCCATGCAGCTGATCGGCCAGCTGTTCCAGTCGGCCCTTGCCCGGCGAGGTGAGCGGGTGACGATCGTCGGCGCGACCTCAGGTGACACCGGCTCGGCGGCGATCGAGGCGTTCAAGGGCCTCAGCAATGTCGACGTGTTCATCCTCTTCCCCCACGGCCGGGTCAGCGAGGTGCAGCGCCGACAGATGACCACGCCCTGCGAGGCCAACGTCCACGCGCTGGCGGTGGACGGCGATTTCGATGACTGCCAGGCAGCGCTGAAGGAGATGTTCAACGATTTTGCCTTCCGCGATCGTGTGCGCCTGGCGGGGGTGAACTCGATCAACTGGGCGCGGGTGCTGGCGCAGGTGGTCTACTATTTCATCTCGGCGACCGCCCTCGGCGCGCCGCATCGGGCGGTGGATTTCACCGTGCCCACCGGCAATTTCGGCGACATTTTCGCCGGCTACATTGCCCGCCGCATGGGCCTGCCCATCGGCCAACTGGTGGTGGCCACCAACCAGAACGACATCCTGCACCGCGCGCTGTCGGGCGAGGGCTATTTCAAGGGCGAGACGCGGCCCTCGATCAGCCCCTCGATGGACATCCAGGTCAGCTCGAATTTCGAACGCGCGCTCTTCGATGCCTATGGTCGCGACGGCGCGGCGGTGGCGCAGCTGATGGAGGAGCTGAAGGCGGGCGGCTTCCGGATCAGCCAGGGCGCGCTGGAATACCTGCGCGAGGCCTTCGCCTCGGGCCGCGCCTCGGAGGCCGAAACGCTGGCGACGATCCGCACCACGCTGGAGCAAAGCGGCGAGCTGATCTGCCCGCACAGCGCCGTGGGGGTGA
>JAGRMU010000094.1:4980-6958 GCA_020441165.1 Sedimentitalea sp. | reverse complement strand
GCCGTCGAGGAAGCCTGCGGCGTGCATCCGCCCCTTCCCCCGCGGATGGCGGACCTGTATGACAGGCCCGAGCGCGTGACCCGGATCGCCAACGATCTGGACGCGATGAAGGACCATATCGAAAGGCACATTTCCGCGTGACGGTTCAGCAGGATACCCTGGCCAACGGCGTGCGCATCGTCAGCGAGCACATGCCGGGCCTGCAATCGGCGGCGATCGGCATCTGGGTGACCGCCGGTGCCCGCCACGAGCGGATCGAGCAGAACGGCATCGCCCATTTCCTCGAGCACATGGCCTTCAAGGGCACCAGCCGGCGCAGCGCCTTGCAGATCGCCGAGGCGATCGAGGACGTCGGCGGCTATATCAACGCCTATACCAGCCGCGAGGTCACTGCCTACTACGCGCGGGTGCTGCAGAACGACGTGCCGCTGGCCCTCGACGTGATCTCGGACATCGTCCTGAACCCGGTCTTCGATCCGCGCGAGATCGAGATCGAGCGCGGGGTGATCCTGCAGGAGATCGGCCAGGCCCATGACACGCCCGACGACATCATCTTCGACTGGCTGCAGGAAGAAAGCTATCGCGGCCAGCCGCTGGGCCGCACCATCCTGGGGCCGGCCGAACGGGTCGGCGCCTTTTCCCGCGCGGACCTGGCCGGTTTCGTGGCCGAGCAGTACCGGCCCGGGCAGCTGATCCTCGCGGCGGCCGGGGCGGTCGATCACGACGCGCTGGTGCGCGGCGCCGAGAGCCTGCTGGGCCATCTTGAGGCCCGGCCCGCGCTTGCGGTCGCGCCCGCGCGGTTCACCGGCGGCGAGACGCGGCGCATGAAGGCGCTGGAGCAGGCGCATTTCGCACTGGCCCTCGAAGGGCCCGGCTATCGCGACGACGCGCTTTACGTGGCGCAGGTCTATTCCAGCGCGCTGGGGGGCGGCATGTCCTCGCGGCTCTTCCAGGAGATCCGCGAGACGCGGGGCCTCTGCTACACGATCTTCGCCCAGACCGGCGCCTATGACGACACCGGTACCACCACCATCTATGCCGGCACCTCGGCCGAGCAGATCGGCGAGCTGGCCGAGATCACCATCGACGAGATGAAGCGCGCCGCCCGGGACATGAGCCCCGAGGAGGTCGCCCGCGCCCGGGCGCAGATGAAGGCCGGGCTGCTGATGGGGCTGGAAAGCCCCTCCGGCCGGGCCGAGCGGCTGGCGCGTATGGTGCAGATCTGGGACCGGGTGCCGCCGCTCGAGGAAACCATCGCCCGCATCGACGCGGTGACCACCGGCGATGTGCGCGAATTCGCCGAAGACGTGGCCGGCACCGCGCCGGCGGCGCTGGCGCTCTACGGGCCGATCGAGGCGGCGCCGACGCTGGCGGAGCTGCAGGAAAGGCGCGCCGCCTGATGATCTGCTGTCAGGTGCGCTCATGCTGCTGAGCCGGCGCAAGCTGAAGATCGAGACTGAACGGCTGACCCTGCGCCCGCCCGCCCATTCGGATTTCCACGACTGGTCGGCCCTGCGCCAGCAAAGCCGCGACTTCCTGACCCCGTGGGAGCCGAACTGGGCCGAGGATCACCTCTCGCGCAAGGCCTTCGCGAACCGGGTCTACTGGGCGCAACGGTCGGTGGCGAGCGGTTCGGCGCTGCCGCTCTTCCTGATCCGGCGCGCCGACGAGGTGCTGCTCGGCGCGATCACCCTCGACAACATCCGCCGCGGCCCGGCCCAGGCGGCGACGCTGGGCTACTGGACCGGCATGGCCCATGCCCGCAAGGGCTTCATGCGCGAGGCGATCGGGGCGGTGGTGCATCACGCTTTCACACAGCTCGACCTCAGCCGCATCGAGGCCGCCTGCCTGCCCGAGAACGTCGCCTCGCGCGGGCTGCTGGAAAGCGCCGGCTTCAAGTATGAGGGCGTCGCCCAATCCTACCTGCAGATCAACGGGCGCTGGCGCACCCACGTGCTCTATGCCGCGCTGCGCAGCG
>JAGRMU010000094.1:0-4922 GCA_020441165.1 Sedimentitalea sp. | reverse complement strand
GGCCCCCCTTGCGCGGTCAGGGATGAACCGGGATCAGCCCTGCTCGGCCTGGCAGGCGCCGAGGGCCTCGATGGCCTCCATCGAGCCTTCGAGGCCAAGCTGCAGCTTTTCGTCGCCGTCGCTGGAGACGGTCACCACGTTCTTCTTGGCGAGATCGATCAGGAAATCGGGGTTGTCGAAATCGATCTCGGCGCCCGCCATGTCCTCGAGCACGCGCCGATGTGCCTCGCCCTCGAACATGTCGTCGTCCAGCGAGATCATGACCGGGAATGTCTTGTCGATCTCGTGCTTGTCCCAGACCGGGTTGAAGGAGGCCAGGAAAGCCTTTTCCTTGTTGGCGCGAAAGCCGATCTGGACGAAGGTGCCGTCGCTGTACTTGGCTTCGGCGAAGCAGGAATTGTCGGCGGTGTTGACGAGGATCACCCAGTTGCCGGCCTCGCCCCAGGGAACGCTTTCGGCGAAGACGGGGCCGGACAGCGACAGGCCGGCGACAAGCGGGATGAGGAACTTCTTCATGTAAGTCTCCTAGGTTTTGACTCGAGGTGAGTTTCCTGCGCGCGCTGCAGTCAGTGGCCACGAATCGCAGCCTCGAGGATCGCAACCTAAATCTCGCCTTGCGCGGGATTTGTCTTTTCGCGCCACCAGCTGGAAAAACCGCGGGGCGGGGCACGAACCGGCGGTGCGGCGACAAACGGGGCTGACTTGATCGCGCGATGCGCTAGGTTTTCCGCATGATGCGGATACGTGCCTGTCTTGTTCTTGCCGCCCTTATCGGGGCGTTTCCGGTTGCGTCGGCGGCGCAGGGCGACGCGCGCCGTCCCAGCCATTGCATCGCCATCGCCGATGCCGCCCCGGGGATCGAGTTCCTGCACATGGCAGCCTGGCGCGATCCGCTGCCCAAGCACACGGTGCGCCTGCACTATATCGCCCATGCCAGCTTCCTGATCCAGAGCCCGGGCGGGCTGAACGCGGTCACCGATTTCACCGGCTTCATCGGCAACGTCCCCCTGATCCCGGACCTGGTGACCATGAACCATGCCCATGACACTCACTGGACGGCCCATCCCGACCCGGCGATTGCCCATGTGCTGCGCGGCTGGGGACCGTTCGGCGAGGGGGTGGAGCATCACCTCGATCTGGGCGAGATGCTGGTGCGCAACGTCTCGACCGACATTCGCTCGCCCTATGGCGGGGTCGAGGAGCGCGGCAATTCGATCTTCGTCTTCGAGGTCGCGGGCCTGTGCATCGGTCACCTGGGACATCTGCACCACGTGCCGAGCGACGCGCAGTTTGCCGCGCTGGGGCGTCTCGACGTGGTGATGGCGCCGGTGGATGGCGGGCTGACCCTGCCGCTGCCCGACATGATCGCGGTGCTCAGGCGGCTGCGCTCCTCGGTGGTGATCCCGATGCACTGGTTCGGCGATGCCACGCTCGAGGCGTTCCTGCTGGGCATGTCGGGCGAGTTCGACATCGCCCGCCCCGGCGGCGCGTCGATCGACCTGTCGCTGCGCGACCTGCCCGACCGGCCGACGGTGGTGGTGCTGCGCCCCGCGTGGCTGACCGCCGAGGAGTGAACCCGCTTGCGCGCGGAACCGGCCTTGGGCAAGGAAGAGGCATGGATCTGACCCCTGCCGACGAGAGTTTCGCCGCACGGCTTCGCACGGTGCTGCCCGAGGCGGTTCTGCGCCCGGTCGAGCCGCGCTACCTGGAAGAGCCGCGCGGCCTGCTGGCCGGGCGCGCCGGCCTGCTGGCCCTGCCGCGCGACGTGGGCGAGGTTGCCGCGCTGGTGGCGGCGGCGTCCGAGGCGCGGGTGCCGGTGGTGCCCTATGGCGGCGGCACCGGCCTGGTCGGCGGGCAGGTGGCCCCGGACGGGCCGCTGCCGCTGATCGTCTCGCTGGAGCGGATGCGCAGCGTCAGCTCGGTGCATCCCGAGGAGAACGTGCTGATCGCCGAGGCCGGCGCGGTGCTGGCCGAAGTGCAGGACGCGGCGCAAGCAGCCGGACGCCTCTTTCCGTTGTCGCTGGCCTCGGAAGGCTCCGCGCGGATCGGCGGCGTGCTCTCGACCAATGCCGGCGGCACCGGGGTGCTGCGCTATGGCAATGCCCGCGAGCTTTGCCTGGGTCTCGAGGCGGTTCTGCCGAACGGGCGCATCTGGAACGGGCTGTCGCGTCTGCGCAAGGACAATACCGGCTACGATCTGCGGGGCTTGCTGATCGGGGCCGAGGGGACGCTGGGGATCATCACCGCCGCTTCGCTGAAACTCTTCGCGCCGCCCGCGGGGACCGGTACGGCGCTGCTGGTGGTGCCCTCTCCGGCGGCGGCGCTGGAGTTGCTGTCGCTGGCGCGGACGCAACTGGGCGAGGCGATCAGCGCCTTCGAGTTGATTTCCGGGGTAGGGCTTGCCTTCCTGGCTGAGGTGCTGCCCGAGCTGCGCCAACCCTTCGCGGCGCCGCCCGACTGGTGCGTGCTGGTCGAGCTGGGGCTGGCGCGCGGGCTCGATCCCGAGGCGGCGCTGGAGGCGCTCTTCGCCGAGGGACTGGAGGCCGGGCTGGTGGCGGACGGGGTGGTGGCGCGCAGCGATGCGCAGCGCGGCGATTTCTGGGCGCTGCGCGAGCGCATCCCCGAGGCCAACCGCCGCATCGGCGCGGTGTCGAGCCATGACGTGTCGCTGCCCCTCGGCGCGCTGCCCGAGTTCATCGCGCGCGGCGACGCGGTGGTGGCCAGGCACGGCCCGTTCCGGATCAACTGCTTCGGTCATCTGGGCGACGGCAACCTGCACTACAACGTCTTCCCGCCGCGCGGAGAGGCGCGGGATGGCTACATGGGCCAGAGCGGCGCGATCAAGGCCGCGGTGCACGACCTGGTGCACGAGCTGGGCGGCTCGGTCAGCGCCGAGCATGGCATTGGGCGGCTGAAGATCTCCGATCTGGAGCGCTATGGCGATCCGGTGCGCCTGGAGGCGATGCGCGCGATCAAGGCGGCGCTCGATCCGCGCGGAATCATGAACCCTGGCGCGGTGTTGCGGGGATAGAGCGCGACGCGGCTTTCCGGACTGGCAGCACCGCCAACCCGTCCGGGGGTCCGCCCCGGATTGTGCCCGCCCTCGCGTCGGCCACGATCCTCTGCGCGTTGGCCGATTTGGTTCCGCCGCAGCGGAGCAAGCCAGGCTCTTGCCCCGTCAGCGCTTCCCATCAGGCCGGCGCGACCCTCCGCGCCGGCGGCGCGACGGGTCATCCGGTACACTTGTTGAAACAGACGACGAGTCAGTTCAGGTGATCGACCACCGCCAGGTGCTGGGCCAGCCGGTCCACCTCACCCATCCAGCGCTCCACCAGCCGGGGATCGCTGGGCGCGGCATGGACCCCGGCGGGAATCTCGCGGTTCAGCACCGCCTCGACCGCGAGCGCCACGGGGATCGAGACCAGCCGCGCCATCGCGGTGCCGCGCGCATCGCCCCAGGCGTCCATCGCGTAGGTCTTGTGCCAGACCGGCACGCCGTCGCGCTCGGCCTTCAGCTCGACGCAGAGCACCACCCGGTCGGGCTCGCCCGCGTCATAGGCGTTCTCGGCCCAGAATGTGTCCGACATCTCTTTGAGCCTTGCGTCGCCCTCGGGGCCGGTCAGCGTCTCGACCTCGCGGAACACCGCGTTCCAGGCCTCGGCCCAGCCGTTCAGGCGGATGGTGCCGCGCACGAAGTCGCGCACCGGCCAGCTGTCCTCGAACCCGTACTGCGCCATGAAGGGCAGCGAATCGCGGTTGGGATAGACCTCGAAACTTTCGGGCACCGGCAGCGGCGCGGCATAGGAGGTGATCGCGTCCCAGGGCCGGTCGACGCGCAGCTCGGAATAGTCGCGGATCGAGCGGCTGGGCGAGCGCAGCGCTTTCAGCACCCCCAGGGGCGACCAGCTGAACTTGTAGCGGAAGGCGTTGGGATGTTTCGGGATGCCGCCGCAATAGGAGGTGAAGGAGAGGTGGTTGGTGGCGTCAAAGGCGGGCGAGGCGCGATAGTCGGCGACCAGCGCATGGGCCATCAGGTGGTCGATGCCGGGATCGAGCCCGACCTCGTTGACCAGGGCCACCCCGGCGTCGCGGGCCGCCGGATCGAGGGCGCGCATCTCGGGGGCGATGTAGGAGGAGCTGACGAAGTTCGCGCCCTTGGCAATCGCCAGTTCGGCCAGCGGCACGTGCCAGTCGCCGGGCAGCATCGAGACGACGACGTCGCCCCTGGCCAGGACCGCGCCGAGCGCGTCGATGTCGAAGGCGTGGATGTCGTCGGTCAGATCGCCGACCGCGTCGCGGGCCTTGGCCTCGGTCCGGTTCCAGACGGTGACCTTGTGGCCCGCCTCGATCAGCCTGCGCAGGCCGGGGATGGCCGAAAGGCCGGTGCCGCACCAGTGGATGGTCATCGCTCAGATCCCTTTCATGTGAGTGTCGAAGGTGGCCTTCGCCCGGTCCCAGACGCCCGAGCCCAGATCGCCGAGCGCAAGAAGCGAGGGCAGCAGTTGTGCCGCGAAGTCCTCGGAGCTTTCCACCGGCAGCAGCGAGGGCAGGTTGTCGATGGCCATGATGTCGAGCACCGGATCCTCGGCCACGCGCAGGGCCGGGGCCGCCCAGCTGGTGGCGCGGTCATAAAGCGGCACCGGGTTGTAGTCGCTGTCCGGATCGCAGGCCACGTCGCCGATCACCGACAGGCGCCGCGGGGCGGCGAGGGCTTCGCGCGGCACGAAGACCGGTGTGCCGGGGCGCGCGAAGATGCAGTTGATGAACAGATCGTGGGCAAGGATCTCGGGGAAGGGGCCGCCATGCGCGGTCTCGGCCATGTCCCAGCGGGTTACCGGCACGTCGAGCGCGGTGCAGAGATCGCCGGCGCCGGTCCCGACCCGTCCCAGCGCGCCGATCACGATGGCGCCGGGGCGGGCGGC
>JAGRMU010000482.1:3640-5181 GCA_020441165.1 Sedimentitalea sp. | reverse complement strand
AACTGGTAGCGCTCCATGTTGCGCTCGTATTCGCGGTCGACATTGACCTGGAAGGCGCGCGGATTGCCGAACTCGTCGATCATCACCGAATGGTCGATCACCAGGTCGACCGGGTTCAGCGGATTGATCTTCTCGGCGTCGCCCCCCAGCGCCACGATGCCGTCGCGCATCGCCGCGAGGTCCACCACCGCGGGCACGCCGGTGAAGTCCTGCATCAGCACCCGCGCCGGCCGATAGGCGATCTCGCGCGGGTTCTGCCCGCCCTTGGCGCCCCATTCGGCGAAGGCCTTGATGTCCTCGACGCTGACGGTCTTGCCGTCCTCGAAGCGCAGCATGTTCTCCAGCACCACCTTCAGCGCCGCCGGCAGTCTGGCGAAATCGCCCAGGCCCGCCTCGGTGGCCGCGGGGATCGAATAATAGCAGATCGTCTTGCCGTTCAGCTCAAGCGTCTTGCGGGTTCCGGCGGTGTCCTGTCCAACGGTGATGGTCATTTCTGGGCCTTCCTCTGAAGAGTCGTGGAAATGGGAATTCGCTGGCCGTTATCTGCATCAGCGGGGGCCACCGTTCAATAGCGATCAGGGGGGTGCGGCGATTTTGTATACCATTGCACACCAAGTTGCCAGCGCCCGATCCCGGAGCCTTTCTGCGGCCCGGGTTTCAACAAACCTTGATTGGCTATTTCAACCCGCCGTGGCTAGACCGGACGTCACATCTGGGGAACCCGTCACGACATGAAACCGCTCGCCGCCACCTTCGCCGCGTTGCTGACGCTGTCGCCCATGCCGCTTGCGGCGCAGAGCGGACCGGTGGTCGTCGAGCTGTTCACCTCGCAGGGCTGTTCGTCCTGCCCGCCGGCCGACGCCTTGCTGGCCGAGCTTTCGGGGCGCGACGATGTCATCCCGCTGGCCCTGCACGTCGACTACTGGGACTATATCGGCTGGAAGGACGAGTTCGGCAGCCCCGATCACAGCAAGCGCCAGAAAAGCTATGCCAGGGCCGCAGGGCGCAAGACGGTCTATACGCCGCAGATGATCGTCAACGGCCATGACGACGTGGTCGGGGCCCGCGCCATGGAGCTGGCCGAGATCATCGCCGCCCACAAGAGCAAGCCGCGCCAGGTCGAGATCGAGGCCGACCGCAGCGGCGACGCGCTGCTGGTGCGCATCGCCCCCACCGGCGCGGCGCTGAACGGGCCGCTGTCGATCAACCTCGTGCGTTTCCTGCCGATGCGCAGCTCGCGCATCACCAGCGGCGAGAATGCCGGGCTCGAGCTCGAGTATACCAACATCGTCGATGGCTGGTCGGTGCTGGGCGAATGGAACGGCCGCGAGCCGGTCGAGATCCGCGCGACGCTGGAGGGCGAGCATCCGGCGGCGGTGCTGGTCCAGCAGCCGGGCCCGGGCGCCATCGTGGCGGCGGCACTGGCCGAGTAGGGCGCGCGCCGGGCGCCCGGCGCGGCGATCACTCCACCGCCTGGGATTGCAGCCCCAGGCCGCCCCAGGGCTTCCAGCGCCGGTGAATCCAGAACCACTGGTCCATGT
>JAGRMU010000482.1:0-3502 GCA_020441165.1 Sedimentitalea sp. | reverse complement strand
TATTTCAGCGCCAGTTCCGCCGGCACCACCGAGGTCACCGCGGGCTGGCCGAAAAAGCGCAGCTCGCGCCCGCCATGGGCGTGCAGGTCGCCGACGATGGCGATGATGCCGCCGGCCTTCAGATCGCGCACCATCTCGATCATCCCGCGGCGGCCCTGCTCGTACATCACGTGGCCGCCATCGGCCATCGCGCCCACATAGGTTTCGCTGAAATAGGGGTTCGCCATGCGCCGGTAGAGGGCGCCGACCGCGAAGCCCTCGGCCTCGATCCGGGACCGGGCGGCGAGGTAGTTTCCGAAATGCCCGGTCATCAGGATCACCGGGCGCTTCTGCGCCTGCGCCGCGCGCAGGGCCTCGAGGCCCGGACCCGAGATCGTCGCCTGCGCGGCCCGCGCGCGAAACTCTGCGCCGGCGTAAAGCTCGATCATCATCCGCCCGGCATTGTCGGGCACCGCGCGCACCAGCCGCTCGACCTCGTCCTCGCCCAGATCGGGGCGGGCGAGCGCGAGGTTGTTGCGCACCCGCTTGCGAAACCCCGCCAGCGGCGCCAGCACATGCGCGGTAAGCCATCCCATCGCCGGCACCCGCCAGCGATAGGGGATCAGACCGATCAGCCCGATCGCCCCGCTCATGAAGAGGTTGGCCGTGTAATACCGGGCGCGCGCGGCGCGGGAGAGTTCGGAAGGATCGACGGGCATGAGGTCTCAGAGGCGGCGGGTCTCGCGATACCAGACATAAAGACCCGCCCCCGCGATCACAAGCGCGCCGCAAAGGGTCCACAGATCTGGCCATTCGGCGAAGAACAGCGCCCCCCAGAGCGCCGCGAAGACCAGCCCGACATAGGAATAGGGCGCCAGCATCGCCGCCTCGCCCTGGCTGAAGGCGCGGATCAGCGCGAACTGGCCCAGCGTGCCGAAAAGCGCCACCGCCAGGATCAGCGCGCAGCCCACAGCGTCCGGCGTCTGCCAGCGGAACGGCACCGCCAGGCTCAAGAGCACCGTGCCCACGAGGCCGGTATAGAAGAGCGAGGTCCAGACATCCTCGTCCGGGCCAACCCTGCGGGTCAGCAGCGCGTATCCCGAATAGCAGATCGCGGCGGCCAGCGGAAAGAGCGCGGCGGGCGCGAAGACGTCGCTGCCCGGGCGGATCACGATCAGCGCGCCGACCAGGGCAATGGCGATCCCGGCAAGGCGGCGCGGCCCCAGCGCCTCGCCCAGGAAGAGCGCGGCGCCGAGGGTGATCAGCACCGGGTTCATCGCCATCAGCGCGGCGGCATCGGTGAGCGGGATCAGGCTGATGCCGGTGAAGAAGAAGCCGGTGGCGCACATCAGCAGGACCGAGCGCAGGATCTGCAGGCGCGGATAGCGGGTGTGCACGACGCTTTGCAGGCGCGGCGCGATCAGGATCAGCACCAGCAGCATCTGACCGGCATAGCGCGCCCAGAGCGCCGGCAGGACGCCGACCCGCGGCGCCAGCGCCTTCACCGAGGCATCCATCAGCGAAAAGCACAGGATCGCGGCGATCATCATCAGGATCGCGCGGCTCTGCACCGCCTGGGCGTCGGCCCGCATCACGGGGCGGCGCGGGGGACGTCGGGGCGGGGAGGCGTCGCGTGGGTCATGCCGTCCCTGATAGGTGCGGGCCGGGCCGCTGTCCATCCGCTTCGGTTGCACCGGTTCCCGGGTATCGCGCATCGTGGCTCCGCATCGCTCCGGGCGCATCGCTCCGGGTCGAGGACGTCGCCCCGAGGCGGAATCCCGTGCGGCAGGACCTGTTGCATTCCGCGCCGCGAGGTCAGGCGTGCGTGTTCAGATGCGGGTCGGCGGCACCCGGGGAACGGGCGCGCGGCAATCGGGATGCCAAGCCCGGACAAACGTCTCGAAGGTGCAGGCGAGGCGATCTTCACGCCGGACAGGTCGCTTGGCGCCAAACCGCCACATTTCAGAAGGCGACGTCTCGTTCGACCGGCGCGGGGCCGAACCGCCACCGCCTTTAGTGTCCGATGCGGCGGATCTCGTCCGCCTTGCCTCCCCAGGTCTTGCCCGACGCGCCGCCCCGCGACCGGGATGCCGCAATCGTCAAATTGCAGAGATCAGCCGGCGTCGTCCTCCGCCGCCTCCTCGGTGATCAGCGCCATCTCGCCGGCGCGCTGCAACTCGCGGATCGCGGCGACGATCTCGGTCATCGCGACCTCGGCGTCGCGCGGCTTGACCGCGCCGCGCTCGGCGATCTCCTCGCGCAGGCTGTCGGCCATGCGCGACGACATGTTCGACAGCAGGAATTCGGCGGCACGCGCGTCCTTTTCCTCGGTCGCGCCAGCCAGCGCGGTCAGCAGCGTTTCGGGGTTGGCGGCGCGGATCACCTTGGGCACGTCGCGCGCGTCGATCCGCGCCGGGATATGGGCGAAGGTGAAGATCGCCTTGCGCACGTTGCTGGCGAATTCGGCGTCGGTCTCGTCCAGCGCCGAGAGCACATCGTCGCGGGTGGCGGCGGCGGAATGGTTGAGGATCGCCCCGACCCGCTCGTGCGGGCCGTCGTCGAAGGCGCGCACCGGCTTGAGGTCGAGTTGGCTGGCCAGCGACAGGCCGATCCGGTCCACCGCCTCGGGGGTGACATTGCCGGTCTGCGAGATCGCATAGGCGATGCGGCGAGCCAGCGGCCCGGCCAGCTTGCCGAGCAGCGCGGCGGCCTTGGCGGTTTCCAGCTTCGAGAGCAGGACCGCGGCGACCTCGGCGCTTTCGGCCTCGGCCATGACCACCAGATCCTCGACGGGCAGGGCGCGCAGCCGGGCCCAGGGATCGCCGGCCTGGCGCACCCCGGCCTCCTTGCGCAGCCGCGCCGCGGTCTGCGGGCTGATCCGGCCGTCCATGGCGCTGATTGCCCCGGCGAGCCCCTTGGGAAAGGACAGGCCGACCCCGTCCAGCGCCTCGGCGAATTCGTGCACCACGGCGGCGAGCGTAACGCGGTCGACGAGGCCCATCGAGCCCATGCGCGCGGTCAGCCGTGCCTGCAATTCGTCGGGAAGCTCCTCGATCGGCAGGTCGGCGCCCTCGTTGAGCAGCAGCCGCACCACGATCGCCGCCTTGGCGGTGTTGTCGAGTTGTTTGGGAACGCGCACCGCGGTCAGGCCCGCATCCCCCGCACTGCCGGCGCGCGGCAGCCGCGCCACGGCTCTGTCTTCCTGCATCTCGCTGCCCCTGTCTGCATGGTTCCCACCGAGGGATGCGGGCAGGTTAGACGCTCAGACGTAAAAAAACCTGAAACGCCGCCGGTCGGGACACCTCAAATCGTCCGGACACGGCGGCCGGCTTGAGAATTGCACCGAAGGGCCTCTTTCAGCCCGAAACCTGCTCCACGCAGGACTGGGTGTTGGCGTCCCAGACGGTTCCCGGCGCGCAGGATTGCGCCTGGTGCCCGCGCTCCGAGCACATGGCGAAGGAGATGGCGGGCAGGGCGATCAGCGCCAGCGCGGACAGCGTCGTCTTGAGGGTCATGGCGGGTC
>JAGRMU010000093.1:12818-15161 GCA_020441165.1 Sedimentitalea sp. | reverse complement strand
CCACGGCCCGGAGCGGGCCAAGCGCTGGGGTCAGGACCACGACGCGCAGCACCCCCAGCAGGACAGCCGCCGGAAACACCAGCGCCATGTAGAGCGCGCCGGCGCGCAGGGCCCAGCTGCCGGCCATGGCGGCGTCAGACGTCCTTGCGGGCGCGCAGGGCGGCGCTGATCGTGCCGTCGTCGAGATAATCGAGCTCGCCGCCGATCGGCACGCCCTGGGCCAGCGAGGTGAGGCGCACCCGGCCGGCCAGCCGGTCGGCGATGTAATGGGCGGTGGTCTGCCCGTCGACGGTGGCGTTCAGCGCCAGGATCACCTCGCGGATCCCTTCGCTCTCGACCCGGTCGATCAGCCGCGGGATGCGCAGATCCTCGGGGCCGACCGCATCGAGCGCCGAGAGCGTGCCGCCGAGCACGTGATAGCGGCCCTGGAAAACCCGCGCGCGCTCCATCGCCCAGAGGTCGGCCACGTCCTCGACCACGCAGATCTCGCCGGTGGCGCGCTTCTCCGAGGCGCAGATGTCGCAGATCTCGGAGGTGCCGACATTGCCGCAGTTGAGGCATTCCCGCGCGGTCTCGGCGACCAGCTGCATGGCATCCGCCAGCGGCGCCAGCAGCTGCGCGCGCTTGCGCACGAGGTGCAGCACCGCGCGCCGGGCCGAGCGCGGGCCGAGTCCGGGCAGGCGGGCCATCAGCTCGATCAGGGCGTCGATGTCGGAGGTCGAGGACATGGGGCGGGACCGTTGCGTCCGAGGCGCAGGGGCGAGGGGCCAGCCCCTCGCGCTCCCCGGAGTATTTGCGGCAAGAGGAAGATCAGAAGGGCAGTTTCATGTCCCGGGGCAGGCCCATGCCCTCGGTGAGCTTGCCCATCTCCTGCTGGGCGCGCTCGCTGGCCTTGGACTGGGCGTCCTTGATGGCGGCGAGAATCAGGTCCTCGACCACTTCCTTGTCGTCGCCGTTGAAGATCGACGGATCGATGTCGAGCGATTTCAGCTCGCCCTTGCAGGTGCAGGTGGCCTTGACCAGCCCGGCGCCGGATTCGCCGGTGACGGTCAGCTGGTGCATCTCCTCCTGGAGCTGCGCCATCTTGGCCTGCATCTCCTGCGCGGCCTTCATCATCTTGGCCATGTCGCCAAGCCCGCCTAGTCCCTTCAGCATCGCGTGCCTCCTCGGTGTTTCTGTCGGCCCCTAGATACGGGCGGCGGCGGGCCGGCACAAGGCGGGGGTCGGCGCCGGGTGCGGGCGGGTCTAGCCGTCCTCGAACGGGTCCCATTCCTCCTCGACCTCGGGCAGCGCCTCGGTGGTGGCGCTGGCGGCGATCTGCTCGGGGGTGCGGATCCGTGTGATGCGCGCGGCCGGGAAGCGCGCCAGCACGGCCTGGACCATGGGATGGGCCCGCGCCTCGGCCTTCAGCGCGTCTTCCTCGGCATCGCGGCGTTCGGCGATGGTTGGCGCGCCGCCCTCGGCGACGACGCTGATCGCCCAGCGGTTGCCGGTCCAGAGCTGCAGCCGCGCACCGAGGCGCTGCGCCAGGTCCGCCGGCGCGCTCTCGGCCGGGGCAAACTCGATCCGGCCGGGCTGATAGCTCACCAGCCGCAGGCCGGTTTCGAGCTCGACCAGCAGCTTGACGTCGCGGTTGGCGCGGATCAGCTCGACCACGTGATCGAAGCTGGCAAAGCGCGCCAGCGCGGTATCGGGGGCCTGCGCCGGCGCGACCTGGGCGCCGCCGCCGCGGGTCCGGGCGATGGCCGAGGTCCCGGGACCTGGCGCCGCCGCCCCCGGGACCGGCTTTCCGCCGCCCGGCCCCGGCGCGGGGGGCGGGGAGGATTGCAGGCTGCGCACCAGTTGCTCGGGCGTCGGCAGCTCGGCGACATGGGTCAGGCGGATCACCGCCATCTCGGCGGCCATCATCGCGTTGGGCGCCGCCGCCACCTCTTCGAGCGCCTTGAGGAGCATCTGCCACATCCGGGTCAGCACCCGCATCGGCAGCGCGGCGGCCATCGCCGCCCCGCGGGCGCGCTCGTCGGGCGAGACGGTGGGGTCCTCGGCGGCATCCGGGGTGATCTGCACCACCGAGATCCAGTGGGTGATCTCGGCCAGGTCGCGCAGCACCGCCAGCGGGTCGGCGCCCTCGGCATATTGCGCGCCGAGCTCGCTCAGCGCGCCGGCCGCATCGCCGCGCAGGATCATGTCGAACAGATCCAGCACCCGGCCGCGATCCGCCAGGCCCAGCATGGCGCGGACCTGGTCGGCACCGGTCTCGCCGGCGCCATGGCTGATCGCCTGATCCAGCAGCGAGGTGGCGTCGCGGGCCGAGCCCTCGGCGGCGCGCACGATCAGCGCCAG
>JAGRMU010000093.1:0-12650 GCA_020441165.1 Sedimentitalea sp. | reverse complement strand
AGCGCGTTGAAGGCCGAGGTGCTGAGCATGTGCACCTCGTCGATGATGAACACCTTGTAGCGCGCCGAGGCGGCCCGGTAGCTGACCGTGTCGATGATCGCGTCGCGGATGTTCTGCACCCCGGTATGGCTGGCCGCGTCCATCTCGATCACGTCGACATGCCGGCCTTCCATGATCGCGCGGCAATGCTCGCACTGCCCGCAGGGCTCGGTGGTCGGCCCGCCGCTGCCATCCGGGCCGATGCAGTTCATCCCCTTGGCGATGATCCGGGCGGTGGTGGTCTTGCCGGTGCCGCGGATGCCGGTCATGATGAAGGCCTGCGCGATCCGGTCGGCGGCGAAGGCGTTCTTCAGCGTGCGCACCATCGCCTCCTGCCCGACCAGATCGGCGAAGGTCTCGGGCCGGTATTTCCGGGCGAGGACCTGGTAGGCGGGGGCGGGGGTGTCGGACATCGGATCTCCGGTCGGATTCGGATTGCAGCCGCAGCCTAGAACGGGGGCGGGGCGGCGTCCACCGCCGGGCAATCCGGGCTTTGGCTTTCGGCGCGCCGGTTCTATGGTGATGGCGGTCTCGGTGTGGCGAAGGGAGGGGTCCATGCGGCTCAGGGGGGTACGGGGCAGCCGGAACGTGGAAGACCGGCGCGGGATGCGGATCGGGCGCGGCGGCGCCCGCAGCCTTGGCGTCTTCGGGCTGCTGGCGGTTCTGGCGATCGGCTATTTCACCGGCATCGACGTGACGCCTCTGGTCGAGGAGCCGGTCGCGTCGGGCCAGCCCTACGTGCCGACGCCGCAGGAGGAGCAGGCGGCCGAATTCGCCAGCCGCGTGCTGGCCACCACCGAGGAGGTCTGGAGCGCGCATTTCCGCGACGAGTTCGGCGCGGACTACATGCCGCCGGTGATGGTGCTGTTCTCGGGCGTCACCCAGAGCCCCTGTGGCGGCGCCTCGGGGGCGACCGGGCCGTTCTACTGCCCGGTCGATCGCAAGGCCTATCTGGACCTGGATTTCTTCGCGACCCTGTCGAACCGGCTGGGCGCGGGGGGCGATTTCGCCGCCGCCTACGTGATCGCCCACGAGGTCGCCCATCACGTGCAGAACCAGGTCGGCATCCTCGAGCAGGTGGATCAGGCCCGCCGCCAGTCCTCGCAGGCGGATGCCAATGCGCTGACCGTGCGGCTCGAGCTGCAAGCCGATTGCCTGGCCGGGGTCTGGGCGGCCTCGGTCGGCGATCTGATGGAGCGCGGCGATCTGGAGGAGGCGCTGAACGCGGCCAACATGATCGGCGACGACCACCTGCAGCGCCAGGCCGGGCGGGTGCCGCGCCCGCATACCTTCACCCATGGCACCTCGGCGCAGCGCGCCGGCTGGTTCCAGCGCGGATACGACGCGCAGCGGATCGAGGCCTGCGACACGTTCAATGCGGCGCGGCTGTGACGTCTTCAGGGACGCGGGTTTTAGGTCATGGTGGGACGCAAGGCCGGTGGCACTTTCGGCGTGTTCGGGGAACACGCCTGTCGTGCCGTCGGTCATCTTGCCTTGCAAGATGACCTTGGGTGAGAGGCTGGACAACGACCCAAGCGGGGCTCGTTACGGCTGCTTCCTTCCGGATCTGACCGGGTTGGCGAGGCGCTCGCCCGCGCCAACCTCTCGTAGTTCGATATAGGGCCGCGAAAGCAGATTCGCAACCGGGCGCGTCAGAGCGGCAGGATCAGGCGCAGGAAGCCCTCGGCGTCGTCGCCCGCGACCTCGACGCCGCGCCCCGACAGCTCGGCCAGATGGGCGCGGGCGCCGGGGCCGGTCTGCACGGTGACGGTGGTGCGGGGCAGCGGGATGAAGCGCCAGGGCTGCTGCGCGCGCTCCAGCGGATCGGCGGGCAGCCGCCCCGAGAGATAGTCGCGCAGCGCCGCCCGGATGGTCAGGGCCGGCAGCTCCACCGGCTCGGCCCCCGCCAGCGCCCGCACATGGCCGCCGCCGCTGGCGCGGAAGCTGTTGATCGCGACGGCAAAGCGCATCCCGGGCCGCACCGGGCGGCCTTCGAACAAAGCGTCCCGGATCCGTCCGCCGCCCGGATCGCTCAGGCTGCCATCGGGGTTGTAGCGGCGCGGCGCGCTGGGATCGATCCGGTAGCTCAGCCCGTGGAGCACGTCGAAATCGTGGCCGGGCATGCCGGGGTCGACCAGAGGGCCGCCCTCCGATCCGGGGGCGACCCGGTGAAAGAGGCTGGCGGACATCTCCAGCCAGTCCAGCAGCTGGGCGCCGGTGACGATCACCGCGCGCAGCTCGTTGGGAAAGACATGCAGGTCGGCGACATGGCGCAGCGACAGCGGGCCGGCCGGCACGTCGGTGAAGTTGTGCGGCCCGGCGCGGGCGCCGAACTTGCCGGGCGCCGCCGCCGAGAGCAGCGGCAATCCCTCGGCCTCGGTGCCCTTCAGCAGCGGCCGCAGCGCCGCCGCCTGGGCCGCCGCGACCAGCGCCAGGGCGCGGTCATGGGCGAAGAAGGTGAAATAGCTGTGGAGCGCGCGCGGGCTTTCGCCCACGGGCTGGCTCATCCGGGCGCGGGTGCGGGCGTGATCGGTCTCCAGCACCCGCTTCAGCGCCGGGCTTTCGCGCACCAGCGGCCAGGTGCCGCCATCGCCGGTGCTGGTCGAGATCGCGCGCAGCGCGCAGCGGAAACCCGCGGGCCGCCAGCACCCGTCCGGCGATGCCGCGAGGGTCAGGTCGACGACGCCCAGATGCGAGCCCGCGGTGCCGGGCATGATCACCGGCTTGCCATGCACCGCGCCGGTCTCGGCATCGACATCGGCGGTTCCGGCATGGGCCGCGCCGGGCATCAGCAGATGGGTGTGGCCGGCGACGATCACGTCGATCCCCTCGGCCCCGTCCAGCGCGGCGAGCGGGATCACCGCGTTTTCCTGGTCCGGCACCTCGCCCGGCTCGCCCAGGCCCGAATGGGCCAGCGCCACGATCAGGTCGCAGCCGGCCTTGCGCAGCCCCGGCAGGTGGCGGCGGGCCGAGGCGACGATCTCCTCGATCTCGGCGTGCCCGCCCAGGTGATGCCCGTCCCATTGCAGCGTCTGCGGCGGCACGAAGGACAGGACACCGATCCGGATCGGCCAGTCCCGGCCCCCGGCATGGACCGACCGGTCGAGCACCGCGATGGGCGCGAAACCCGCAGGACTATCGCCCGGGGTCAGGTTGGTGCAGACCACCGGGCAGGGCGCCCCGCGCAGCGCCGCCGCCAGCGCCGGCAGCCCGAAGTTGAAGTCGTGGTTGCCCAGCCCCGCAGCGTCATAGCGCAGATGCGCGAAGGCCCGCATCAGCGGATGCGCCCGGCCCGGCGGGCGCGCGTCGATATCGTCGAGCGGCGTGCCCTGAAGCGCGTCGCCATTGTCGAAAAGCAGGGTCAGCGCGCCCGTCGCCGCGGCCTCCGCCCGGGCGGCCTCGATCAGGCTGGCGGTGCGGGTCAGGCCGATGCCCAGCACCGGCCGGTCGGCATAGTAGTCGTGCCCGGTCAGGTGCATGTGCAGATCGGTCGTGGCCAGCACCCGGACCCGAGCCGTGAGCCCGGGAGGCATTTGCCGCGTCTCCGTCATCGCTCAGCGCCGGACGGTTCCGGCGGAAGTCTGGTCATCATCTCACCATGCCTGCGCCGATCGGCCTCGCGGCCGATTGAGTCAATAAAAACATGGAATTGACGCAAGGTGAAGGTGATGCAGCCCAGATCGTTTGTGTCACGGATGACGCGCCTTGGCGTCAGTCTGGCGGCGCGAAACCGGCTTGCCTTGCAGAGGGCATCGTGGCAGCGCTGGCGCCGGGGCAGGAGAGGGGCCGGCAGGGTGATACGGGCAGAGCAGGTGACCTTCGGCGGATCGCGGCTGGACCGGGCGGGGCATCTGCGCAGCGATGCGGCGGCGCTGGCCAGGCTGCGCACCCATCCCGCCGCCGCCACCCTTCTGCTCTGGCGGGGAAAGCCGCTGGTATGCGGCACCGATCACGACCGGCTGGCGCTTCTGGGCCTCGATCACCCGGTGCTCGCGGCCATCGACGGCGGCTGTGCCGATGCGCCGATCCTGCTGGGCCTCGCCGAGGAGGGCGCGCCGGTCTTTGCCAGCGACATCTCTGGCTGGGTGCCCGAGGGGCTGGACGGGGCCGCCCTCGGCCAGTTCCACGATCCGACCGAGCAGCTGCATCCGGACCTGCCCGACGATCACGTCTTCGCCGAGCTGCGCCGCCTGATGACCCGCCTCGGCCCGCGCGAGGCCGAGCTGGCGGTGACCGCCAAGGCGGTACTGGGCTGGCACGCGACGCACCGCTTCTGCGCCCGTTGCGGCGCGCCCAGCGAGATCAGCCTGGGCGGCTGGCAGCGCCGCTGCCCGGCCTGCGGCGGCCAGCATTTCCCGCGCACCGACCCGGTGGTGATCATGCTGATCACCCATGGCGACGCGGTGCTGATGGGACGCTCGCCGGGCTGGCCGGAGGGCATGTATTCGCTGCTGGCCGGCTTCGTCGAGCCTGGCGAGACCGTCGAGGCGGCGGTGCGGCGCGAGGTGATGGAGGAGGCGGGGGTGCCGGTGGGGCGGGTCGATTACCTGGCCAGCCAGCCCTGGCCGTTCCCGGCCTCGCTGATGCTGGGCTGTTCCGGCGAGGCGCTGTCGCGCGCGCTGACCGTCGATCCGGTCGAACTGGAGGATGCGCTCTGGGTCGGGCGCGACGAGATGATGACCGCCTTTGCCGGCCAGCACCCGGTGCTGAAACCGGCCCGCAAGGGGGCGATCGCGCATTTCCTTCTGCGCCACTGGCTGACCGACACGCTGGATTAACCGGCTTGCAGAGCGCGGGGATACGGGGGAGAGTGCCGGCACATTCCGCAACCGCCCCGGGCCGTTCATGCAGTTTTCGAGCAGGGAAGATATCGACGCTCCGATCGCGGAGGTCTTCGCGATGCTCTCGGATGTCGACAGCTTCGAGCGCTCGGCGATCCGGCGTGGCATCGACGTGACGCGGGTCGGCGACCGGGTTTCGGTTGGCGAGGGCATGGCCTGGACGGCGCGGTTCATGATGCGCGGCAAGCCGCGCGAGGCGCACGTGACGCTGGCCCGCTTCGAGGCGCCGGAGATGATGCGCTTCGAGACCGTCTCGCAGGGGCTCGAGGGGCATCTGACCGTCGATCTTGTGGCGCTCTCGCCGCGGCGCACCCGGCTGGGCGTGATCCTGAACCTAAAGCCGAACACCCTTTCGGCGCGGCTGCTGGTGCAGTCGCTGAAACTGGCGCGGGGCAATCTCAGCAAGCGCTTCAAGCTGAAGGTCGCGGATTATGCGCGGCATCTGGAGGCGCGCGGCAACCGCACCGCCTGAGCGCGCGGCACACCCGGGCGGACGGAAAGGACGGCATCATGGGCGGCATCACCTCCACATGGCAGCTTTGGGCGGTTCTGGCCGCGGTCTTCGCCGCGCTCACCGCGATTTTCGCCAAGATCGGCGTCAGCGGCATCAACTCGAACTATGCCACCTTCCTGCGCACCGTGGTGGTGGTGGTGGCGCTCGGCGCGCTGATCCGGGCGACCGGCGAATACCAGCCGCTATCCAGCCTGTCCGGCCGGACGTTGACCTTCCTGGTGCTGTCGGGCTTGGCCACGGGCGCCTCCTGGCTGTGCTATTTCAAGGCGTTGCAGATCGGGCAGGCCGCGCAGGTGGCGCCGGTCGACAAGCTGAGCGTGGTCATGGTCGCAGTGCTGGGCGCGACATTCCTGGGCGAGACGCTCTCGCTCACCGCCTGGGCCGGCGTCGGCCTGATCGCCCTCGGCGCGGTTCTGGTGGCGCTGCCCTAGTACCGCCCGGGATCGGCCGGGTAGACGCCGAGGATCTCGACATTGGTGGTGAAATAATCGAGCTCGTCCATCGCCAGCTTCACATTGGCGTCCTCGGGATGGCCCTCGATATCGGCGTAGAACTGGGTCGCGGTGAACGAGCCGTCGACCATGTAGCTTTCCAGCTTGGTCATGTTGACGCCGTTGGTGGCGAAGCCGCCCATCGCCTTGTAGAGCGCNATGTTGCGGACCTGGAACACGAAGCTGGTGATCATCCCGTGGCGGCCGCGCCGGCTGGCGTCGGCCTCGCGCGACATGATCAGGAAGCGGGTGGTGTTGTTGGAATTGTCCTCGATATGCTCGGCCAGCGGCACCAGGCCGTAGATCTCGCCGGCCAGCGGGCTGGCCAGGGCGGCCAGCGTCGGATCGCCGGTTTCCGAGACATGCTTGGCGGAGCCGGCGGTATCGGCGCCGGTCACGCGGTGGATGCCGCGCGCCTGCAGGAAGGTCTTGCACTGGCCCAGCAGCACGGTGTGGCTCATCGCGCGGGTCACGCCGGCCAGCGTCGCGCCGGGCACGCCGAGAAGGTTGATGTGCACCCGCACGAAGGCCTCCTCGATGATGTGAAGCCCCGATTGCGGCAGCAGCGAATGGATGTCCGCGACCCGGCCATAGGTCGAATTCTCGACCGGCAGCATCGCCAGATCGGCCTCGCCGGCGGTCACCGCATCGATCGCATCCTCGAAGGTCCGGCAGGGCAGCGCCTCGTATCCGGGGCGGGCATTGCGGCAGGCCTGGTGGCTGTAGGCGCCGGGTTCGCCCTGAAAGGCGATGCGTCTGGGCATGATCGATTTCCCTGCAACAGGTCTGGGTCAGGCGTTTGGTCGCGGTCTCTATACCTTGCCTAAGCCAAGGGGAAGCCGTAGATAGCGGCGAACCGAGGATCAAAGGACACGCGACCCGATGGACACGATGACGATAACCAAGGCGGCCGGCGCCCTGATTGGCGCACTCCTGATTTTCATGCTGGCCCAATGGGCTGGCGCTGCGCTGTTCTCCACCGGCGGTCACGGCGAGGCGTCGTTTGTCATCGAAGTCGAGGGTGATGCGGCCGATGCCGAGGTCCCCGAGGTCAGTTTCGCCGAGATGTTCGCCGCCGCCGATCCTGCGAAGGGCGAGAAGATCTTCAAGAAATGCGCCGCGTGCCACAAGCTCGAGCCGGGCGAGAATGCCACCGGCCCGTCGCTTTACGGCGTCGTCGGCCGCGCGGTCGCCAGCGTCGCGGGCTTCGGCTATTCCGACGCGATGGCCGCGCATGGCGGCGAGTGGACACCCGAGGTGCTGAGCGAGTTCCTGGCCAAGCCCAGCGAGGCGGTTCCGGGCACCGCGATGAGCTTTGCCGGACTTCCCAAGACCGAGGACCGGGTCAACCTGATCGCCTATCTCAACGATCATTCCGATGCACCCTACGTGATGGAAGCCGCCGCCGCCACCGAGGCCGACGCGGCTGCCGCCGCCGAGACGGACACCACCGAAACCGCCGAGGCAGCGACGACCGAGTCTACCGAAGCCGCGCCTGCGGAAACGACCGAGGCCGCGCCCGCCGAGACGACCGAAGCCGCGCCCGCGGCGACCGAGCCGGCGGCAAGCGAAACGCCGGCCGCCGACAGTGGCGCTGCCGCCACCGAAACCGCGCCTGCCGCGACCGAAACCGCGCCCGCCGCCACCGAAACCGCGCCCGCCGCCACCGAGAGCGATGCTGCCGCGACCGAGGCCGCGCCGGCCGAGAGCGCCGATGCCGGCGCCGCGCTGGCCGGGGCCGATATCGAGGCCGGTTCCAAGGTCTTCAAGAAATGCGCTGCCTGCCACAAGATAAACGGCGAGAACGGCATCGGCCCGCATCTCGACGGCGTGGTCGGCCGGCCGATCGCCTCGGTCGAGGATTTCAAGTATTCCGACGTGATGGCGGGTCTCGGCGGCGACTGGACGCCTGAGCGCCTCTCCGAGTTCCTGGCCAAGCCGCGGGATTTCGCGCCGGGCACTGCGATGTCCTTTGCCGGCCTGCGCAAGGACGAGGAGATCGTCAACGTGATCGGCTATCTGAACAGCCTGCAGAACTGAGCGCCGCGACCGGCGCGAATGGGAAAAGCCGTTGCAGCGATGCAGCGGCTTTTTCATGCCTGCCCCCGCGGATGGCCTCAACAGGCGAAACCTAACAGATTCGCAACTTGAACATTGCGGTGCCGGGCCATTAGCTTACATCGGGCAGACGGGAGCGGCGGACAGGCCCCTGACAATCCGGAAGGACGCGCAGCAGGATGAGACAGAATCGGGTTTTCGTGCGGGCGAGGGTGTTCGATCCGATGCGCCTCTTCGGTCCGGGATTTCTGGCGCTGCTGATCCTGATCGGCGCCGCCGCGCAACTGGCCGCCGACGAGACCGGCGAGAGGATCATCAAATCGCACGGCTTTTCCGAATTCGGCGCGCTGAAATACCCCGAGCGTTTCGCCCATTTCGACTATGTGAACCCGGATGCGCCGAAGGGCGGCGAGTTGAGCTATGCCGCGCAGGGCACCTTCGACAGCTTCAACCCCTACACCCGCCAGGGCCGGGCCGGCGAGCGCGCGGGCGAGCAGTACGAATCCCTGCTCTACCCCTCCTATGACGAGCCGGCCTCCTACTACGGGCTGGTCGCCGAGAGCCTGGAATATCCCGAAAGCCAGGACTGGGTGATCTTCAACCTGCGCCCCGAGGCGCGGTTCTCGGACGGCACCCCGGTGACCGCCGACGACGTGGTCTTTTCGCACAACATCCTGCTGGACCAGGGCCTGCAATCCTATGCCGAGGCGGTGCGCAAGCGCATCCCCAAGGCCGAGGCGCTGGGGCCGCACCGGGTGAAGTTCCATTTCGCCCCGGACATTCCGCGCCGGGCGCTGATCACGCAAGTGGGCGGCACCCCGATCTTCTCGAAGGCCTGGTTCGAGGCCGATCCCGAGAACCGGCGCCTCGACAAGCCGCGGATGGAGCCGGGCATCGGCTCGGGGCCCTACGTGCTCGAGAGCTACGACATCAACCGCCGCATCGTCTATCGGCGCAACCCGGATTATTGGGGGGACGCGATCAACGTCAATGTCGGGCGCAACAATTACGAGACCATCCGCATCGAGTATTTCTCGGACAGCATTGCCGCGATGGAGGCATTCAAGGCCGGTGAATTCACCCTGCGGCAGGAGAACAACTCGAAAAGCTGGGCCACCGCCTACGACTTCCCGGCGATCCAGGCCGGTCACGTCAAGAAGGAAGAGCTGCCCGACGGCGACGTGCCGCCGGCCACCGGCTTCATCATGAACATGGACCGCCCTCAATTCCAGGACCCGCGCGTGCGCGAGGCGGTGCAGCTGGCCTTCAACTTCGAATGGACCAACGAGAGCCTGCAATACGGGCTGTTCCAGCAGCGCCATTCCTTCTGGGAAGGCACCCCGCTGGAGGCGACCGGCGTGCCCGAGGGGCGCGAACTGGAGATCCTGCAATCGCTGGGCGACAAGCTGGACCCGGCGATCCTGACCTCCGAGCCGGTGCGCGCCCATGCCAGCGATCCCGCGCGCCAGAACGACCGGCGCAACCTGCGCCGCGCCATGGCGCTGCTGGACGAGGCGGGCTGGAGCGTGGGCAGCGACGGGGTGCGCCGCAATGCCGAGGGCAAGACGCTGAAGATCGAGTTTCTCAGCGACGATCCGGTGCTCGACCGGATCGTGGTGCCCTTCGTCGACAACCTCAAGGTCATGGGCATCGACGCCAGCTACAACCGGATCGACGACGCCCAGTTCACCCTGCGCCGGCGCGACCGCGATTTCGACATGATCTCGGGCGGCTATCGCACCTCGCTGCAGCCCTCGACCGGGCTCTACCAGCAATACGGGATGGAGGCGGCGGCCTTCTCGGTGTTCAACCCCGCCGGCATCAGCGGCCCCGACATCGAGGCGCTGATCGACAACATCGTCGCGGCCACCGATGGCGACGAGCTGATCGCCAACGTGCGCGCCCTCGACCGGGTGCTGCGCGCCAAGCGCTTCATGGTACCGACCTGGTATCTGGGCAACCACTGGGTCGCCTACTGGGACATGTACGAATACCCCGCCAACCTGCCGCCCTACGCGCTGGGGGTCGAGGACCTGTGGTGGATCAGTGCCGAGAAGGCCGCGGCGCTGAAAGCCTCGGGCGCGCTGAGGTAGCCGCCCGCGATGGGAGCCTATATCCTCAGGCGCCTGCTGCTGGTCATCCCGACCCTGCTGGGCATCATGATCATCAACTTCACGCTGGTGCAGTTCGTGCCCGGCGGGCCGGTCGAGCAGATCATCGCCCGGATGGAGGGCGGCGGCGACGTCTTCGAGGGCTTCGCCGGGGGCGGCGCCGATGTCGAGACGCAAAGCGCCGGCGTCTCGGAACGCTATATCGGCGCGCGCGGGTTGCCGCCCGAGTTCATCGCCGAGCTCGAGCGCGAGTTCGGCTTCGACAAGCCACCGCTGGAGCGGTTCCTGAACATGCTCTGGAACTACGTCCGGCTCGATTTCGGCGAAAGCTATTTCCGCTCGATCGGGGTGATCGATCTGGTGCTGGAGAAGATGCCGGTCTCGATCAGTCTCGGCCTCTGGTCGACCCTGATCGCCTATATCGTCTCGATCCCGCTGGGCATCCGCAAGGCGGTCAAGGATGGCTCCAGCTTCGACACCTGGACCAGCGGCGCGATCATCGTCGCCTACGCGATCCCCGGTTTCCTCTTCGCGATCCTGCTGCTGGTGCTCTTCGCGGGCGGCTCCTACTGGCAGATCTTCCCGCTGCGCGGGCTGACCTCGGACAACTGGGACCAGCTCAGCCTGATCGGCAAGATCGCCGACTATTTCTGGCACATCACCCTGCCGGTGCTGGCGATGACCATCTCGGCCTTCGCGACGCTGACCCTGCTGACCAAGAACAGCTTTCTCGACGAGATCAAGAAGCAATACGTGATGACCGCACGCGCCAAGGGGCTGGCCGAGCGCCGGGTGCTCTATGGCCACGTCTTCCGCAACGCCATGCTGATCGTCATCGCAGGGTTTCCGGCGGTGTTTATCGGCGTGTTCTTCTCGAGCAGCCTGATCATCGAGACGATCTTCTCGCTCGACGGGCTGGGACGGCTGGGGTTCGAGGCGGCGG
The DNA here is from genome assembly GCA_020441165.1 of Sedimentitalea sp. Taxonomy (GTDB): domain Bacteria; phylum Pseudomonadota; class Alphaproteobacteria; order Rhodobacterales; family Rhodobacteraceae; genus JAGRMU01. The sequence continues at coordinate 1,653 of JAGRMU010000093.1, read as the reverse complement.
TGGCGCGGGATTATCCGGTGATCTTCGGCACGCTTTTCATCTTCGGGCTGATGAGCCTGGTGGTCGGCATCCTCAGCGACATCATGTACGTGCTGGTCGATCCGCGCATCGACTTCGAGAAGCGCGAGGGTTGAGGCGATGAGCAGTCCCCTCTCGCCCGGACCCGACCAGCGCCCGGCGCCCGCGGGGCGCGCCTCGGACGCGGGCGACGCACCGATTTCCGCCGAGGGCCGCTGGCTGTCGCCGCTCAACCGTCGCCGCTGGCGCAATTTCAAGCGCAACCGCCGCGCCTACTGGTCGCTGTGGATCTTCGCGGTGCTGTTCGGCCTCTCGCTCTTCGCCGAGTTCATCGCCAACGACAAGCCGATCCTGGTGAAGTTCCGGGGCGAGCTGTTCATGCCGATCTTCACCTTCTACCCCGAGACCGCCTTCGGGGGGGATTTCCAGACCGAGGCGATCTATCGCGACCCCGAGGTCGCCTGCCTGATCGCCACCGGCGGCGTGATCGATTGCCTCGACGATCCCGAGGGCATCATGGAGCAGGCGCAGAGCGGCGTGGTCAACGGCGAGCCGATCGAGGCGGGCTGGGCGATCTGGCCGCCGATCCCCTATTCCTTCAACACCAGCGTCGACCGGCCCGGCGCCGCGCCGCTGCCGCCGAACCGGCAGAACCTTCTGGGCACCGACGACACCAAGCGCGACGTGCTGGCGCGGGTGATCTACGGCTTCCGCCTGTCGATCCTCTTCACGCTGATGGTCACCGGGGCGGCCAGCCTGATCGGCATCATCGCCGGCGCGGTGCAGGGCTTCTTCGGCGGCTGGCTGGACCTGGTGTTCCAGCGCATCATCGAGATCTGGTCGGCGACGCCCTCGCTCTACGTGATCATCATCATGTTCGCGATCCTGGGGCGCAGTTTCTGGCTGCTGGTGTTCCTTCTGGTGCTGTTCTCCTGGACCTCGCTGGTAGGCGTGGTGCGGGCCGAGTTCCTGCGCGCCCGCAACCTCGAATACGTCCGCGCCGCCAAGGCGCTGGGGGTCGGCAACATGACCATCATGTTCCGCCACATGCTGCCCAACGCGATGGTGGCGACGCTCACCATGCTGCCCTTCATCGTCACCGGCACCATCTCGGCGCTGGCCTCGCTGGACTTTCTCGGCTTCGGCTTGCCCTCCTCGGCGCCCTCGCTGGGCGAGCTGACGCTGCAGGCGAAACAGAACCTGCAGGCCCCCTGGCTGGCCTTCACCGCCTTCTTCACCTTCGCGATCATGCTGTCGCTGCTGGTGTTCATCTTCGAGGGCATCCGCGACGCCTTCGATCCCAGAAAGACGTTCCGCTGATGGCGCTGCTGCAGGTCGAGAACCTCACCGTCTCCTTCCGGCAGGACGGGCGCAGCACCCCGGCGGTGCGCGGCGTCTCGTTCACCGTGGACCGCGGCGAGACCGTGGCTCTGGTCGGCGAAAGCGGCTCGGGAAAATCCGTCACCGCGCTCTCCACCGTGTCGCTGCTGGGCGACAGCGCCGAGGTCGCCGGCTCGATCACCTATGACGGCCAGCAGATGATCGGCGCCGATGCGGCGCTCTTGCACAAGGTGCGCGGCAACGACATCAGCTTCATCTTCCAGGAGCCGATGACCTCGCTGAACCCGCTGCACA
>JAGRMU010000092.1:2377-3141 GCA_020441165.1 Sedimentitalea sp. | reverse complement strand
CTGCTGCACGAGGCCGGGGTGCCGCGCGACGCGCTGCAGCTGCTGCCCGGCGGCGGGGCCGTCGGGGCGGCGCTGACCTCGGACCCCCGCGTCTCGGGCGTCGCCTTCACCGGCTCGACCGCCACCGCCCTCAAGATCCGCCGCGCCATGGCCGAGAACATGGCCCCCGGCGCGCCGCTCATTGCCGAGACCGGCGGGCTCAACGCGATGATCGTCGACAGCACCGCCCTGCCCGAACAGGCGGTGCGCGCGGTGGTCGAAAGCGCCTTCCAGTCGGCGGGCCAGCGCTGCTCGGCGCTGCGCTGCCTCTACCTGCAGGAGGACATCGCCGAGGACGTGCTGCACATGCTGACCGGGGCGATGGACGCGCTCAGCATCGGCGATCCCTGGAACCTGGCCACCGATACCGGCCCGGTGATCGACGAGACCGCCCGCAAGGGCATCGTGGAGCATATCGACGCCGCCCGCCGCGACGGCCGGGTGCTCAAGGAGATGCCGATCCCGGCCGGGGGCACCTTCGTGCCGCCGACGCTGATCGAGGTGCCCGGCATCGCGGCGCTGAAGCGCGAGATCTTCGGACCGGTGCTGCATGTGGCGCGCTTCAGGTCCGGCGATCTCGACAAGGTCATCGCCGACATCAACGCCACCGGTTACGGGCTGACCTTCGGGCTGCACACCCGCATCGACGACCGGGTGCAGCATGTCACCGACGCCATCCATGCCGGCAACATCTACGTGAACCGCAACCAGATCGGCGCCATCGT
>JAGRMU010000092.1:0-2341 GCA_020441165.1 Sedimentitalea sp. | reverse complement strand
GGCACCGGCCCCAAGGCGGGCGGCCCGCATTACATGGCCCGGTTCTGCGCCCCCGACCGCCAGCGGGTGGCCGCGCAATGGGAACAGCCCGCCAAGGGCGCCCCGGTGCCAAAGGGCACGCCGGCAGAGCCCAGCACGCGCACCCTGCCCGGCCCCACCGGCGAGAGCAACCGCCTGACCCTGCTGGCGCGCCCGCCGCTGCTCTGCGCCGGGCCGGGCGAGGACGCGGTCGCGGCCCAGGTACAGGCGGTGACAAGCCTCGGCGGCACCGCCCTGGCCGCCACCGGCGCGATGACGCCCGACCAGATCGCGGCGCAGGGCGGGATCTCCGGCGTGCTCTGGTGGGGCGACGAGGAGACCGCCCGCGCCATCGACCTGGCGCTGGCCGGGCGCGACGGCCCGATCGTGCCGCTGATCCCCGGCAAGCCCGACCTCGCGCGGGTCCGGGCCGAACGGCACCTGTGCATCGACACCACCGCGGCGGGGGGCAACGCCGCCCTGCTTGGCGGCGCCGCCTGACACCCCGTCCGGGCGCCCGCCTGCGCCCGGATCCGGCCGGCGCGGCGGCGCGCGCAAAATGCCCGCTTGCGGCCCGGCATGGCTGGTTTACAAGGAGGGCGCGCGCCTGCGCGGGGCGCCGGGACGGTCCCCACGGACCGCGCGACCCCGGGGCGCCGGGCGCGAACGGGTTCAGGATGGACAGACATGACCAAGACGGCGCTCATCACCGGGATCACCGGCCAGGACGGCTCCTATCTCGCCGAGTTCCTGCTCGAGAAGGGCTATGAGGTGCATGGCATCAAGCGCCGCGCCTCGTCCTTCAACACCCAGCGGATCGACCACATCTACGAGGATCCGCACACCCGCAACGCCCGGATGCATCTGCATTACGGCGATCTCACCGACAGCTCGAACCTGACCCGCATCCTGCAGGACGTCTCGCCCGACGAGGTCTACAATCTCGGCGCGCAGAGCCATGTGGCGGTCAGCTTCGAGGCACCGGAATATACCGCCGATGTCGACGCCATGGGCGCGCTGCGCCTGCTGGAGGCGATCCGCTTCCTGCGCCTGACCGACAAGACCCGCTTCTACCAGGCCTCGACCTCCGAGCTTTACGGGCTGGTGCAGGAAGTGCCGCAGAGCGAGACCACGCCCTTCCATCCGCGCTCGCCCTATGCGGTGGCCAAGATGTATGCCTACTGGATCACCGTGAACTACCGCGAGGCCTATGGCATCTTCGCCTGCAACGGGATCCTCTTCAACCACGAGAGCCCGCGGCGCGGCGAGACCTTCGTGACCCGCAAGATCACCCGCGGCATGGCGCATATCGCGCAAGGGCTGGAAAAGTGCCTCTACATGGGCAATATCAACGCATTGCGCGACTGGGGTCATGCGAAGGATTACGTGCGGATGCAGTGGATGATGCTGCAGGCCGAGACCCCCGAGGACTACGTGATCGCCACCGGCGTGCAGCATTCGGTGCGCGACTTCCTGACCTGGACGGCGCAGGAGCTGGGCATCACCCTGGCCTTCGAGGGCACGGGCGTGGACGAGACCGCGCGCGTCGCCGCCATCGAGGGCGACCGGGCGCCGGCGCTCAAGCCCGGCGACGTGGTGATGCGGATCGATCCGGGCTATTTCCGCCCCGCCGAAGTCGAGACCCTGCTGGGCGATCCGTCGAAGGCCAAGGCCAGGCTGGGTTGGGAGCCGCAGATCACTGCCCGGCAGATGTGCGCCGAGATGGTCGCCGAGGACCTGCGCGCGGCGCGGCGGGCGCGGCTCTTGCGCGATCACGGGCTGGCGCTGCCGGTCGCCATGGAAAACCAGGGCTGAGCGATGCGCATCTTCCTGGCAGGGCATCGGGGCATGGTGGGCGGCGCAATCCTGCGCCGGCTGCAGGCGACGGGCGCGGGCGAGATCCTCACCCGAACCAGCGCCGAGCTCGACCTGCGCGACCAGGCGGCGGTGGCGCGGTTCCTGCAGGACACGCGGCCCGACGCGGTGATCCTCGCCGCCGCGAAGGTGGGCGGCATCCATGCCAACAACACCTATCCCGCCGATTTCATCTACGAGAACCTGATGATCGAGGCGAATGTCATCCACCAGGCGTTCCGTGCCGGGGTGGGCAAGCTGCTCTTTCTCGGCTCCTCCTGCATCTACCCGCGCGACGCGCGCCAGCCGATGGCCGAAGACGCGCTGCTGACCGGGGTGCTCGAGCCGACCAACGAGCCCTATGCCATCGCCAAGATCGCCGGCATCAAACTCTGCGAAAGCTACAACCGGCAGCACGGCACCGACTACCGCAGCGTGATGCCCACCAATCTCTACGGGCCGGGGGACA
>JAGRMU010000481.1 GCA_020441165.1 Sedimentitalea sp. | reverse complement strand
TTCGAGATGATGATCTGCTCGATCTCGGGACGCGTCGCGTTGGCCTTCTCGCCGAGGCAGGTCACGTCCACCGGCACGTGCCGCCAGCCATAGATCGAGTGGCCCATGCGCAGCACCTCGGTCTCGACGATGGTCCGGCAGGTCTCCTGCGCCCCGAAATTGGTGCGCGGCAGGAACACCTGGCCCACCGCCATCAGCTCGTTCATCTTCGGCTTGTGGCCGGTCCGCTCGATCTGGTCGTAGAAGAACGGCACCGGGATCTGCACGTGGATCCCCGCCCCGTCGCCGGTCAGCCCGTCGGCATCCACCGCGCCGCGGTGCCAGATCGCCTTCAGCGCCTTGATCCCGGCCTCGACCACCTTGCGGCTCTTCTTGCCGTCGACCGAGACCACCAGCCCGACCCCGCAGGAGGAATGCTCGTCCTCGGCGCGATACATGCCGTTCGCGGCCAGCCAGGCGCGCTTCTCCTCTTCGGCGGCGGCCCAGGCGGCATCGTATTGGGTCATCATGCATCTCCCTCGACATGTGGGTTCTTGGCTTCGTACTCGGCCCGCGTCGCGCGGGAATAATCGCCGGCCAGCCGGATCGAGGCCAGCGCGGTGTCGGTATAGATCTCGGATCTCAGCGGCCAGTCGCGGGCGGCGTCGAACAGGCCCGGCATCAGATCATAGGGCGCGTCCGGCTCCCGGTCGCGCATCCACAGATGCGCGCCGCAGGTTCCACAGAAGGCACGCTCGGAAAAGCTGCTCGAAGAGTAGCGGACCACCGGCCCCGCGACCGTCACCGCCCGCGCCTCGGCCTCGAAGGCCAGGAACAGCCCGCCCGACCAGCGCTGGCACATGCGGCAATGACAGGCGCCGACGCGCGGATCATGCGCACCCGCGACGGTCACCGTCACCGCCCCGCAGAGGCACCGCCCGGTCAGCGCGCGCATCGCCCGGTCTCCCGGAAGACATATCCGCGCCCGCGATCATCCGATCCGCCCGGCCGCAGGCCAGGCAGCCCCCGGCCGCCCCCCCGGGCGGGGGCTTTTCCCCCGCCCGCGGCCGGGGGCTGCCCTCCGCGCGATGCGGCACCAATCTGCTCCGCTTTCATTCCGGCACCTCGCCGCCGGGCGCATACTTGGCGAAGACCTCGGCGCGGGTCATCGTCTCCCGCGTCTCGGCGCCGGCATAGGCAAATCCGCCCGGCTTGCAGTCGACGAAGATCTCCGAGGTGAAGCGCATCCCGCCGGGATCGTCGAGCAGGCCGAGCGGGATCTGGTAGGCGCCGTCCGGCATCGCCGTCAGACGGTACCACAGCCCCGATCCGCACCTGGCGCAAAACGCCCGTTCCGCCCAGTCCGAGGACTGGATCCGCGCCACCGACGCCGCCCCCTCGATCCGCACGCCCTCGGCCGGGACCTCGAAAGCCAGCAGCGCCGAGCCGGTCCAGCGCCGGCACATCTCGCAATGGCAGGCGCCGAAGGCATCCCCGGCGCCGCTCAGGATCAGTTTCACCGCGCCGCAGAGGCACTGTCCGGTGCGCGGTCCCGTCTCCGTCATCGTCCGCCTCCCTCACCCATGCAGGTCAACACCCCTGTCCCATCGCCCGGACACCCCCGAAACCGGCCACCGACACGATACCGACGCAATACCGACGTTGCCCCGAAGCCCTCCGGGTCACCCTTGCTGACCCATTTTCGACACCCGCCCCGCCGGCCGACCGACACGATACCGACGCAATACCGACGTGATACCGACGTTGCACCGAGCTCACTCCGCCGCCAGCGCCGCCTGCATCGCGAAGCGCTCCAGGATCGCCGCCGCGCAGTCGCGCCCGTCGCGGATCGCCCAGACCACCAGCGAGGCGCCGCGCACGATGTCGCCCACCGCATAGACCCCGTCCATCTCGGTGGCACCGCTGGTGAACTCGGCCCGGACCGTGCCCCAGCGCGTCACCTTCAGCTCGGGCTGGTCCCAGAGCGCGGGCAGGTCCTCGGGCTCGAATCCCAGCGCCTTGATCACCAGGTCGGCCTCTTCCACGTAATCCGCGCCCTCGATCACCTCGGGCGCTTGCCGGCCGGAGGCATCCGGCGCGCCGAGGCGCATCTTCTGCACCATCACCCCGCGCACCCGGCCCTCGCCGGTGAAGGCCTTGGGCGCGCTCAGCCATTCGAAGATCACCCCCTCCTCCTCGGCATTGGCCACCTCGCGCTGGCTGCCCGGCATGTTGGCCCGGTCGCGCCGGTAGAGGCATTTCACCGATGTCGCGCCCTGCCGCACGCTGGTGCGCACGCAGTCCATCGCGGTG
>JAGRMU010000480.1 GCA_020441165.1 Sedimentitalea sp. | reverse complement strand
GGCGTCTCGATGGAGGGATGCGCGACCACCGTGCAGCCTGCCGCCAGCGCGGCGGCCGCCTTGCGGGTCAGCATCGCCGAGGGGAAGTTCCAGGGCGTGATCAGCGCGGCCACCCCGACCGGCTCGCGCCAGACCTCGACCTCGGCATCGGGCAGGTGCGAGGTGACGCTCTCGATATTCGGGCGGCGGGCCTCCTCGGCGTAGAACTCGACGAAGCTTGCGGCATAGTCGATCTCGCCGCGCGCCTCCGAGATCGGCTTGCCCTGCTCGGCGGTCATGATCCGCGCCAGATCCTCGCGATGGGCGAGCATCAGCTCGAACCAGCGGCGCAGGATGGCCGAGCGTTCCTGCGGCAGACGCCCGGCCCAATCCGGCCAGACCTCGTGCGCGGCGGCGGCGGCACGCGCGGCCGCCGCGGCGTCCAGGCAGGCGACGCGGCCCAGCACCGCGCCGCTGGCCGGGTCACTCACCGCCGCTCGCCTCTCGGCGCCGACCCACTGGCCGGCGAGCGCCGCGTCGGCGCGCAGCAGGGCAGGCTCGGCCAGGCCGGCAAGGATCGGGTGGGCACGGTCAATCGTCTGGGGCATCGCGACCTCGGTCTTTCGTCGGGTTTCGGCATTGTCTCGCGGCGCAGGCTAACCGGGCGCGGCCCGAGACATTCTCGCGAATACCCGGCCCGCGACCGAAAAATCCTCGGCGAAAGGCTCAGGTTTCGATCAGGGTTTCGAAGGGCGGCGGGCTGTCCTTGACCGGCTTGGTCACGATGTAGCTGAAGAATCGCGCCACCCCGGCGCGCTGCTCGAGCACCGTGTCGATCAGCGCCTGGTAGCTGTCGATGTCGCGGGTCACCACCTGGATCAGGTAGTCATAGCCGCCGCCCAGGGCCCAGCAGCCGGTGATCTCGTCATGGCGGGCGATCTCGCGCTCGAAGCGGTCGAAATTCTGCGCCCGGTGCTCGCCCAGTTCCACGGTCACGAAGACGGTGACCGAGGGGCCGAGGGCGCGCAGCGAGACCTCGGCGCGGTAGCCGGTGATCACCCCGGCCTCCTCGAGCTTCTGGATCCGCTCCCAGCAGCTTGTCGGGCCGAGGCCCACCCGCTGCGCCAGCGCGGTCTTGCTGAGCCGGCCCTCGCGGGAGAGGACGGCCAGCAGCTCCAGATCGGTCCGGTCGAGACGGCAGCGCTTCATCGCGCCATCATGGCATCGAAATTCGCGCCCTTGTCAATTGTCGTGAAAATTGGGACGGTATTGTCATGAAAACCTGGCTCCCCGACAAGGGCGCGCTGAAGCGGCCCCGCTACCGGTCGCTGATGGCGGCGATCGAGAGCGCGATCGAGGACGGCAACCTGCGGCCCGGCGACCGGTTGCCCACCCATCGCGAGCTGTCCTATCGGCTGGGGCTGAGCGTGCAGACGGTCAGCCGCGCCTATACGCGGCTGATCGAGGCGGGGCATGTCGTCGGCGAGGTCGGTCGCGGCAGCTTCGTGCGCAACGCCGCCGAGGACAGCAAGCTGCCCTTTCCGGCCGAGCGCGCGGGCGGCGAGACGCTGGACCTGGCGATCCTGAAACCGGTGGTCGCCGAGATCCACCGCGACGCGCTGCGCGCGGCGCTGCGCGACGTGGCGCGCAACCTGCCGGACGAGCTTCTCTCCTCGTTCCGGGCTGCGACCATCGCCAACCGCCATGTCGCGGCGGTGGACGACTGGCTCGCCCGCTGCGGCGTGCCGCGCACCGGCAGGGTGGCGATCCCGACCAACGGCAGCACCCCGGCGATGACCGTGGCGCTGATGAGCGTGGCGCGCAGCGGCGGCCTGATCGTGACCGAATCCATGGGCCACCACACCCTCCCGGCGCTCTGCCGTGGCCTCGGTCTGCGCCTCAAGGGGCTGGAGATGGACGGTGAGGGGATCCTGCCCGAGGCGCTGGACCGGGCCTGCACCGCCGAGGCGGTCAAGGCCCTTTACCTGATGCCGCGGGTGGGGCCGACCTGCTGCGTGATGGGCGAGGATCGCGCCCGCGCCATCTCAGAGGTGGCCCGGCGGCACGAGATCGCGATCATCGAGAACGACGGCTGGGGGCCGCTCGGCACCCGCAGCGCGCCGCCGCTGGTGCAGCTGGCGCCCGAGCGATGCCTCTATGTCACCAGCCTCACGAAATGCGTCGCGCCGGGGCTGCGGGTGGGGTTCCTGGCGGTGCCCCAGGCGCTGGCGGCGACCGCGCGCGAGCGGCACATGGTCACCAACTGGATGGTCACGCCGCTGATGCACGAGATCGCCACGCGCTGGCTGGAAGACGGCACTGCCGGGGCGCTCTGCGACTGGCAGGTCGACGCGCTGCGCAGCCGGGCCGAGATCGCCCGCCGCATCCTCGGGCCCGGCGGCGCGCGGGTGTCCCCGGCCGGGCTTCAGGCCTGGCAGCCCTGTCCGGACATCGGCTCGGAGGCGCGGCTGGTCGAGCGCTGCCGCGAATCGGGGATCCTGATCGCGCCGGGCTCGACCTTCTCGATCGGACCGCTGCCCTCGATCCCCGGCGTGCGAATCTCGCTGGGGGCCCAGGCCGCCGCCTCCCTGCCGTCGGCCCTGCACATCATCCGCGGCCTCGCCGCCGAGACCGCGGCGGGGTGAGGCGCCGGGCGCGGGATTGTAATGATTTAATGTAATCATTGACTCTCAATTGTAGTGATTTCATTTTCCGCCAAAACGCACGGCCCCGGTCAATCGCGGGTCCGGCAACCGGAAAACAAGGAGGAACCGATGACAAGACACGGATATGCGTTGACCACCGGGGCCGCGCTGCTGCTGCTCGCCAACACCGCG
>JAGRMU010000479.1 GCA_020441165.1 Sedimentitalea sp. | reverse complement strand
GATTGAGAATTGACGGCGTCTGAACACCGCCATGATATGCCGCCGCTCAGGGCATCAGCAACTTTCGCGCGTTTCTCGGCCAAAATGGCGTTCAGGTCATCCTTTCGGGGCAGTCGGTCGCAATTTACAATTTCGATCGTTTTCATCACACGGTCCTTGTCTTGGGCCTCTTGCGGGCAGCGGGGTTTGTGCCTGTCCACTGGTGCCGCATCAGGTCAGGCACTTGTCGAGGCAGTTCATCCAGTTCTCCCGCGCCAGCTTGGCAATCAGCGGCGCGTCGTAGCCATGCGCGCCCATCGCCTCGAAGAGAAGCGGAACGCCGGTCATGTCGCCGATGAGATCGGGCAGCACGCAGCCGTCGAAATCCGAGCCGAGGCCGACGTGATCCTCCCCCGCCTCGGCGATCAGATGGTCGAGGTGGCGGAGCATCGTGTCCCAACCCGTGCCGCCATCGGCCCTGCCGTCCGCGTTCAGGTAGAAGGTCGCGAAGTTGAACCCGACCATGCCGCTGCGCTCGCGGATCATGTGGAGCTGCCGGTCGGTCAGGTTGCGCGGACTGGGGCAGAGCGCGTGGGCGTTGGAATGGGTCGCGACGAGCGGCGCCATCGAGACCCGGGCCACGTCGTCAAAGCCCTTCTCGTTGAGATGCGACAGGTCGATCAGGATGCCGAGTTCGTCGCAAAGACGGACAAGGTCGCACCCCTTCTCGGTAAGGCCGGGCCCCGTATCGGACGAGCCGGGAAAGGCCATTGGAACCCCGTGGCCGAAGATCGTGGGCCTGCTCCAGACCGGGCCGAGCGACCGCAGGCCCATGTCATGGAAGAGGTGGAGCGCGTCGAGATCTGGCCCGATCGCCTCCGCGCCCTCCATGTGCATGGCGCCCGCGATGGTGCCCGCCTCCATAGCGGAGCGGATCTCGGGCATGGAGCGGCAGACGCGGAAATCCCGCGGCGCCGCCCGCGCCATCCAGTGCAGAAGCCCGGCCATGGCGAGCGCGTCGGGTTGGGCCTGCGCGTGCGTCATCTCGGGCGGCATCGGAAGCGCATAGGGCGGGTCGGCCATCAGCGCCTTGAAGTCGGGCGGCGGGCCGCTCGACGCCGGCGGCACGAAGATCGCGAATAGCCCGCCCGCGAAGCCCGAGGCCTTCATTCGGGCGAGGTCGAGATGGCCGCGGCCCGTCGCGCCGAGCCAGGTCTCCTCGCGCGGGGCAGGCGTCTTCATCAGCCGCAGGAGGAAATCGTTGTGGCCGTCGAAGAAGGGGACGAGGGCGGTCATGCGGACGTCGCCTCGCGTGCCAGCGCCGCGAGATGCGCATCGACTTCGCTCAGGAGGTGCGTGCAATGCGCATCGACGATCCCGAGAAGCATGAGATGCTCGACGATGCTGGCGAGGTAGTCCCGGCTGGTGCCGAGGTCGCCCGCCCCCTGCGCGACGTAGCGGACCTGTTCCTCGTGCGTCAGGTCCGGGCGGACATCGGGCACGGCGTGATCCGCGAGAAAGCTCAGTGCGCGGACCTCCGCGTCGCGGATCCGGGCCGGGATGAACCGGGCGAGGTAGCCGGGCGCCAGCATCTCGCGCTGAAAGAGGATGTCGGTCTCGGTCTCCACATCCGCGGCGGCAATCCGGAAGGCCAGCCCATCGCAGCCGTCGCCCGCGTCCAACGTCGCCATCAGGCCCGGCGCCTCCATCGTTCCTCGGCCGCCCCGGTATTCCACGAGGATCAGGCGGCGGGCATGACCCGCGACATGCGCGCGTCGCACCTCGGCGAAGCGCAGGGCGGGGTTCCACATCAGCGATCCGTAGCCGAAGACCCAGAGGTCGCCGGAATGGCCTGCCAGCGCCTCGGCCCGCATCGCCGCGCGCCGCGCTTCGGGATACACCCAGTCCCGCAGATGCGGCTCATGCGCGACGAGGTCCTCGGCGCGGAAGGCCCGGAAGGGCGAGGTTTCAGGATCCGCGATCCGGTCGCGCAGTTCGGGATGGTGGACGAACGGGTCGGGCATGTCAGGCAAGGCGGTGCTCCTTCGCGTCGCCGCGGGACGAGGCGATTTCCATGCCGATGACGGTGCCCGGAAAACGCCGATGGCTCGATTCCGGCATGCCCTGCCCTTCCTTTTTCAGGGGCGCTCGGGGTCCTGCCCATGAAACGCCACCCGGTTTCCGTTCGGGTCGCACCGACCAGCCGCCCTCGCCGCACCGCGAGGCGTGGCACCGTTGGCCGCGTGCCGCGGCGTGGGCCGCGCGCGCCTCAGCCATGGGCGGCATTTCCCCATTCAAGCCAGGCGCGTTCCTTGAGCGTCAGGGCTGCGTTCATCCTGGCATCATAGGCCGCAAGGTCATCATCGGTCAGCAATCCCTCCCACTTGCGCGACGTCGCGCTGTCGAAGAACCCGGTATCGGCCTTCCAGAACCCCTGTCCGGCCGAAGGCGTGAAGCGGGCCGCGTTGGCCTTCATGCTGGCGAATGTCGCGGCCTTGGTGATGGCCGCCATGACCCCGGCCGGATGGGCGATGCCGACATGCGCGGCCAGCGACGTCACGGCCCCCGGAAGATCGCGCAGCATGTCGGCATAGTGCATCCGGATCAGGTTCTCGCGGGGCTCGCGCGACAGTGTGCAGCGGTAGTGGTCAAGGATCGCCCCGAGGCCGCGATGATCGACGTCTTCCGCCAAAAACTCCTGAAAGCTCTCGGACGGGTTTTCGGACAGGGGTGCCTGTCCTACGTCGCGGGCCATGTTGGCCAGATGCTTGCGATAGGAAAAATGCACGTCGATCGGGTGCCGATAGACCGTGACATATCGCAATTGCGGCCAGAATGGGATGCCATCGAAAGGCGTATGCGTCTTGACCTGCCGCCTGTGTTCCTGCGCCTCAAGCCGCGCCATGACCTCGCCGAGATCGCGAATGGTGATGTCGATCCAGGGCGATTTCATCGAGGTCTGGGCGTCCACCTCCGGGTCGCCCGCGATCAGCATGGCAAGGATGCCTTGTGTCCAGGTCGTGCCCGACTTGGGCGGGGTGGAGACCACGATATCCCCCGCGCGCGGCACGAACGCGTCCCAGCGGGCGCTGTCGGACACGGAATCGGTATAGATGCGGCGGCGTGGTTCGGGGGTGGCGGACATGCGTGGCACCATCATTGCGGCGTCAAAGATCGGGTGTCATAAACACGCGGCTCACTGCGCGGGCATCGGCAAAGGGGTCGCTCATCTTGCCACCTGGCGGGTGTAGTCGGCGGCGTCGAACCACCCGCGGGAGGCTGCGACCTTGCCGTCGGCGTCGATATCCCATTCCTCCCAGCCCGTGATCAGGAGCGGGTTGCCGGTTCCGGCATGGTGGCCGGTGAAGGTCCACAGGTAGACGACATGATCGCCCGCGACGCGCAGCCCGTCGCAAGTCAGGGTCAGGTCGGGCACATCGGCGAAAAATCCTTCGGCCATGGCCTGCACGCCCGCGCGCCCCTCCCAGGGCGTGCCGCGGTTGATGACGATGCCGCCCGTCGCGGCGTAGAACGACGCGACGGCTTCGGCCGAGCCGCTGTTCGACGCGGCGGTATAGGCCGCGGCCATGGTGGCGATACTGTCGGTTTGCATCTCTCTCGCCCTTTGCGTGTTGGCTATCGCACCCGGCGCAGTTGCCGGTTGCAGCCTTCAGATCTGTTCTTCGTTCAGGCTGCACGCCTTGCAGAGCCAGCCGGTGCCTTCGCTTCGGTCGAGGACGACCAGCGTGGTGCCCGCACCGGTGTCGCCTTCGGAGAACCTGGAGAGTGCCCAGGCAAGATCGCCCGAGCGGCCGAAAGACAGCATTTTTAAGCGTTTCGCCGTGGTTGTCCGGGTCCATTCCCGATGCAGGGTCTCGATCTCGGCCCGCCCGTGGGCAGGGGGCGCAAAGGGCGAGCGAAGCGTGGCATCTTCGCTGAACATCTGGCACAAGCGGCGGCATCGCCGACCGCATAGGACCGTGCCATCTGGTCAAGCCAGCACTGCAACTCGTCGTCGAGCATCATGTCATGGCACCTTCCTGAAATTCAGCAAATGGATCGCCGTCCCAGTCGCCATGGCTGCGCAGTGCGCGCAGGCGGGTGAAGGACGAGTAGTCGAACATCAGCCCGGCGCGGTTCTGCTCCATCCGGGCGCGGTGGCGGCCGTGGTGATAGGCGGCCTCGCGCATTGCCTCGTCCGACCGCCAGAGCGAGCAGGTGAAGCCTTCGCGCCCTTCGGTACCGTTGAACACGTCGTTGCGCAGGTTCGAGGGCAGCGTGCCGTACCACGCCATCACCTCGGCCACGCCTTCCACGAAAAGACGGATGCGGGGCAGCATCCAGTCCTCGCGCGACAGGAACCCCGCTGTGGTGACGACGACCAGCGGGCCGCCGGGATCGGCCGGGGCGGGACGCACGGCGGTGCCGTTCTCGATGTGGCCGCGCCAGTTTACCTTGCCCCGGTGCGACACCGGGATGGCGAGGCAGTGCCACACCGCGACGGCTTCCGTCAGCCAGGGCATCGCCGCGCCCGGATCGGACAGCATCGCCTCGGCTTCGGCCTGACTGTTCCAGATCCCCAGCCCGCCCCAGGTTTCCGAGGTCATTGTGACCAGCCCGTCCTCGCCCGGTGTGTGCTGCGGGCAGAACCGCCAAACCGAGGCGCCCGGCGCAGCGGGAAAGCTGCGGTCCCGAGCGGCGATCGGCGTGCCAAAGCGCACCCGATGCAGCGTGATCCAGTCGTGGTTCTGTTCGTTCATGCCTTCGCCTTCAGCAACACTGCCAGCCATCGATTCCTTTGGACGATCCGGCGACAAGAGTGCGCGCCCGCCTCCGGCCCGCTCGGGATCTGTCGGAGCGGCGCCGCCCGACCCGGCCGGGTGCTTCGACCTTCTCGATCGGCGCCGCGAGGAACGAGCTACCCATGCGGCGGCTGGTATGCGCCGGTGGCCTCGCCGGCCTTCTTCAGGGCCGCCATCGCCTCGGACGATGTCATCAGCTTCGTCGTCGCCGAGGCCGAGACCGTCCCCGCCGAGCCGACGGCCGCAGCGCCCGCCATCATCATCATGTCGTCCGGGCCTTCGATCAGGCAGACCACGTCGTACTGACCGAAGGCGAAGAACAGGTGGTGCAGCTTGCCGCCGAGCGCCTCGATGAGTTTGCGGGCGGCCGCTTCACGATCGGTGGGATTGGCGACCATCGCCTTGATGGCATCGCCGGAATAGGTCAGCTGATATAGATAGAATGGCATGGTATCTCCTTCCTCGTGACGTCCTGCGGCGTGATGCCGCCCCGACCTTTGCGAGAGTGCCCGCCCGGGAGAACGGCGTCACCCAGCGCGGCTAAAGAGATATAAATCGGAGGCGCCGCCGTTACCTGAGCATCCTGGCCGCGTCGGCCGGGACGAGGCCCGCGGCGATGCGGAAGAAGGTATGCGCACGTGCGAGGTAATCGGGGTTGGAGGTGAGCCAGCGGCCCGCAAGCCGCGCCTCGACCAGCGTCGGCGCGATCTCGGCGACCCGTGCGAAGGCCCCTTCTGCCCGGTCGATGCGCCCTGCGCCGACCCAGGCGATCGTGCCAAGGATCAGGGGCGTGGCGCTTCCCGCGGCCTCGGCCAGCGCCGCTTCCGCCGCCTGCGCGGCCGCGTCGTAGTTGCGCACGGCGAACTGCGCGAAGCCAAGCGCCGCGAGGAGGGAGCCACGCGAGGGATCGCGCGGGGAACGGCGCAGCGCGGCCTCGGCCAGCGGGACACCGCGCCCGGCATCGCCATGGAAGCCCGCGTAGAGGCCAAGCCACGCCAGCGTCACCGCGCAGTTCGGGTTCATCTCGTGCGCCTGCCGAAGCTCGGGCAGGCCCGCCCCGGCATCCTGGTTCATGAAGTGCAGGAGCGCCCTGAGCCGGCGCGCGTGGTGGTCCGTCGGATCGGCGGCGATGGCCGTCGTGGCCGCGTCGATGCCGCCGGCGAGTGTGTCTGGCACGGAGGGCGTGGTGGCGTGATATACGTTCCACCACGCGACCCATGCAAGCACGCGCCAGGCGAGGCCCGACGTCGGATGAAGGTCAAGCGCCTGCCGGCCAAGCTCGGCCGCCTTGTCGCGCGGCGCGGGGTCGTAGGCCATGTCACCGGCTGAAACCAGTGACCAGCCCCGGAGCGCGATGCCGTACGCGGTCAGATCCTCGGGCGCGGCGATGCGGATGCGGTCAGCCTCTGCCCGGTCGATCTGCGGCGCGAGACAGGTCACGATGGCCCGCGCCACGCGTGCCTGCGTGTCGAAATGCCCGACGAGGTCGCGGTCGAAGACCTCGGCCCAGACATGCCCGCCGGAGTTGGCGTCGATCAGCTGCGCGGTGATACGCACACGCTCGGTCGTCGCGCGGACACTGCCTTCGACGACGTAGCGGACGCCCAGTTCGCGCGAGATGACCCTGAGGTCGCGCGGCATGTCGCGGTAGACGAAGGCCGAGTTGCGCGCCACGACGAAGAGGTCGCGGAACCGGGACAATTCCGTCGTGATGTCCTCGACGAAGCCGTCCGCCAGCCAGGACAGCGTGGCGTCGCCGCCGAGATCCGCGAAAGGCAGGACGACGACTGAGGGCCGGTCGGGAAGGCCGGGCGCAAGCGGACCGGCCGACGAGACCTCCAGCGCGAAACGCAGGCCGCGTCCCGGCACAGTGACGATCGCACCAGCCCCCAACAACCGCCGAAGGTTCGCGAGCTGCACGTTGAGGTTGTTCTCGCCCACGACGGTATCCGGCCAGACCGCGGCCATGATCTCGTCACGCCCCACCACGCGGTCCCGGCAGGTGATCAGAAGATCGAGAAGATCGAAAGCGCGCGCCCCGATAACGACGTCTTCGTCGCCCCGCACAAGGCGCCTCGCCCGCCGCCGCAACGTGAATTCTGTGAAACGAACGCTGTCCACCGGCAGTTTCGCGGCCCCCCGGCGGTCACGTTATCAGAGTAAGAACGGGTGGTCGCCTTTTTCTCGGGGTGCCCACGGTTTCAAGGGGCCGTGGCGGACATGCCGCCGTGTTGTGCAGCGTCCGCGTGCGGCCAAGGACCGGTGCCGACTTGTGCGAGATTGCCCACCCGAAATGTTCACCTTTGGTAAGTCGTGCCGTGCTGCCGCGACTGGTTGCGAGACTCGGTCGTCACCCGCAGGCAAGTTTTGTGTCATCGGTATTGAACCACCCCGCCCGCACTCCACCCAAGATGCTGCAAGATGCATGAATGGCCGCAATACCTCAGTTGCGCCGCAGCGAATTGACATTCGGGGAATGGCAGCTTCGGGCCGGTCGCGTAGGCCTGACAAGAAAGATCGAAGTGTATTGGGTCATACGCACAATATCAGCTCTGATAGACGTGTTGATATGATCCGACCTGAACCGATAGTTCGACCTTGGCCCCGATGCGTTGAGGGATTATCTCGCAGTAATGAAATTTGCATCCCCACGAGAGCGCCGATTCACCCGCGCGGTGCCGCAGACCGGTGCGCCGCGATTCCTGTGGTGTCTCGTGGGCATCATGGCAGTGATAGAACTGATCCTCAGCCTTTTGGATTCGGGCTTTTTCGGAGAGCAGAACCTGCGCTGGACGGCCTTCTCCTTGGGCGCGTTCTGGCAGCCGGTTTTTGCCGGGACGGTGCCGCCGATCTATCCCGGCCAGCCTGCCCTGATGTTCATAAGCCATGCCTTCCTGCATGGCGGGTTCGTCCATCTGGCGATGAACAGCGTCGTGCTCTTGTCGCTGGGAAAATTCGTCTCGGTCCAGGTCGGGGCAGCCAGGACATTGCTCGTATTGTTTCTGTCGGCGGTCGCGGGCGCGGCATGTTTCGGGCTGCTGTCGTCCAGCCCTGCGCCGATGATCGGTGCATCGGGTGCGGTATTTGGCCTGATCGGACTGTGGCAGGCGATGGATTTCCGGATGCGCCGGCGCGCGGGCCTGCCGTTGCAGCCGATCGTCACGGCGATCTTGGGGCTGATTGCAGCCAACATCGCGCTGTTCGTGATCCTCTCTGGCGGTCTTGCCTGGCAGGCGCATCTCGGCGGGGGGATCGTCGGCTGGCTTTCAGGACAAAGCTTTGCACGGCGTTGAAGAAGCCGTGACCCGGCGATTCCGGGGGGTGGCTTTTCATCCCGCGTCAGCACAGGGCATAGATTCGCGAAACTGGAACGCGTCAGGTCACCTCGTGGGAGGTGGCCCGGGGTCACAACCTTCCGTCCTCTTTCGTCATCGCGGCGGAGCGCCATTAATGCTGGTATGCGCCGCAGTGGTCAGTCTTGGAGTTCATCCGAGATCGAATTTTTCCCGATTATCCACGGGCAGAAGCAGGTCTGCCGTTAACGCTCTTTCCGCGAGAGCCAGAATGAAGTTCCTCTGATTTTTTCTTCGTCTCCGCGCAAACCGGCCAATATCAACTTCGACCGAGGCAGACGCCGGAAAGGAAAGACAACCGAAACGATCTGTCAGACGGACCTGCGCGTCCAGGATGTGAGACGCGCCGGCCCAGCCCGACAGAAGACACCGTTCTCCGGACTTGAATCGACCCGAATGTCGAGCTCAACCCAACACTCTGGAGATGTCATGTTTTACAGCAAGATCGCGGCGAACGCGAACGCAACCCCCTGCCCATTTCTTCCAGAGCGTCCTGCCTGGATGTCGCGTTGCCCGCAAGATCTCGTTTCGCGCGATGGCCGCGGGGCAGTCCTCTTTTCAGGCGCGCCCGTTGCGGCGGATCGGGATGACCGCATCGGCACCGCGCCCGATGATCGCGCCATGGCATCGTCGCGTATCATGGGCGCCGTCTGCAGTGACCGTGCCGATCGGCTCCGGCGGGGGGACCTGCGCCAGCAGCTCCGGCAGCAGGGGACTGTCGCCTTGGCGGCTCGAAGTGAACTCGACCGCGCGCACGTCGCCTGTGCCAGCGTCCATGGCGATATGGACCTTCCGCCATTGCCACCTGCGCGATGCACCGTGCTTGCGGACTTGCCACTCGCCATCACCGCGAAACGTAATGCCGGTGCTGTCGACAAGCAGGTTCAATGGCTGACCGGATGCACGATACGGGGATCTGAACCGCGATCCGTGCCTGCCTCCGGCACAACGTCGAGAAGTCCGGCACCGGCCAGTCGAGCGCAGCCATCCGGATCAGGCTCTCGACCAGCCCAACGGTCTGGCGAAACGGAAGGCCGAACAGCACTTTCAGCGTCAGGCAGGTCTGGATGGCGGCATCCGAGACCGTTTCTGGAGGTCCGCGCTTGCCGGACGTCTTCGCGTGCCAGACCATGTGGGGATCGAACCGGACCGGCAGCGAGCCGTTAGTGTCCGAGCACGTTCTCTAATCGCCTTGGTCAAG
>JAGRMU010000091.1 GCA_020441165.1 Sedimentitalea sp. | reverse complement strand
CCAGCGCGTCGCGCCACCATTGCAGGCGCATCTCGGCGATCACCGGCTCCTGCGTCACCCAGGGCGCGCGGGCCACCTCGAGATTGAAGGCATAGAGCGGGAAGAGCACCCGCCGCGCCGCCACCGGCGCCGCCATGGTGGCCATGAACCGCTCCAGGTCGCCGCGCTGCACCAGCCCCGCGCAGGCATCGAGATCGGCCCCGAGGCTCACGCGGGGCGCGCCGGCATCGGCGTAGGCGCCGGACCGGGACCGTGACCGGCTTGCGACCAGGCGCGCCGCGGCGGCCAATCCGATCGCGCGACGGTCCGTTGAGCGGTCTCCAGCACGCGCGACGGCGACAGCGCCGCCATTTTGCCCTCTCCATGGGTGCCGCGCCGGAAGATCACGCCGCCGCCCCGCAGTCGCGCACCAGCTTCCAGGTGATCGCATCCAGCAGCGCCTCGAAACTGGCGTCGACGATATTTGCGCTGACGCCGACCGTGGACCAGTGCCGCCCCTGCCCGTCCTCGCTGTCGATGATCACCCGGGTCACCGCCTCGGTGCCGCCCTGGGTGATCCGGACCTTGAAATCGACCAGCCGCATGTCCTCGAGCACTTCCGAATAGCGGCCCAGATCCTTGGCGAGCGCCTTGGCCAGCGCGTTCACCGGGCCGCGGTCGCTGCCGGCGGCATCCATCGACTCGCTGACCGAAAGCTTCTTCTCGCCGTCGACCTTGACCACCACCACCGCTTCGGAGAGGCTGACCATCCGGTCGTACTTGTTCTTGCGCCGCTCGACGGTGACCTTGTAGCGCTTGACCTCGAAGAACTCGGGCAGTCGCCCCAGAGCGCGCCGCGCCAGCAGTTCGAAACTCGCCTGGGCGGTGTCGTAGGAATAGCCCTGATCCTCGCGCGCCTTGATCTCCTCGAGAATCGCCCCCAGCGCCGGATCGTCCGCCCGCGTCTCCAGCCCCGCCTCGGCGAGGCGCTGGCGCAGGTTCGACTGGCCGGCCTGGTTCGACATCGGGATGATGCGCTTGTTGCCCACGGTCTCGGGCGCCACATGCTCGTAGGTCGCCGGGTCCTTGAGGATGGCGCTGGCATGTAGCCCGGCCTTGTGGGCGAAGGCCGAGGCCCCGACATAGGGTGCCTGCTTCATCGGCACGCGGTTGAGGATGTCGTCCAGCATCCGGCTGGTGCGGGTCAGCCGCTGCAGGGCGTCCCGCGTCACCCCGGTCTCGAAGCGGCCGGCATAGGGCTCCTTGAGCAGCAGCGTCGGGATCAGCGAGGTCAGGTTGGCGTTGCCGCAGCGCTCGCCCAGCCCGTTCAGCGTGCCCTGCACCTGCCGCGCGCCGGCGTCGATGGCCGCCAGGGTGTTGGCCACCGCGTTCTCGGTGTCGTTATGGGTATGGATGCCCAGCCGGTCGCCGGGAATGCCGGCGGCGATCACCTCGGCGACGATCCGACCGACCTCGGCGGGCAGTGCCCCGCCATTGGTATCGCAGAGCACCACCCAGCGCGCCCCGGCCTCCAGCGCCGCTTGGCAGGCCTCCAGCGCATAGCCGGGATTGGCCTTGTAGCCGTCGAAGAAATGCTCGGCATCGAAGAGCGCCTCGCGCCCCTGCGCGACGACATGGGCGATTGAAGCGCCGATATTGGCGGTGTTCTCGTCGAGGGTGATGCCGAGCGCGCGTTCGACGTGGTAGTCATGGGTCTTGCCGACGAGGCAGACGGCGCGCGTGCCGGCGTTCAGCACCGCTGCCAGCACCTCGTCATTGGCCGCAGAGCGCCCGGCCCGCTTGGTCATGCCGAAGGCGGTGAACGTGGCGCGGGTCTCGGGCGCGTCCTCGAAGAAGGCCGAGTCGGTGGGGTTGGCGCCGGGCCAGCCGCCCTCGATGTAATCGACGCCCAAAGCGTCCAGCGCCTGGGCGATCTGCACCTTCTCGGCGGTGGAGAATTGCACCCCTTGCGTCTGCTGCCCGTCGCGCAGGGTGGTGTCGTAGAGCCAGAGCCGGGTGCGGGTCATGGGGCGAAATTCGCTGTTTTCGGACGTCGGTATGACGTCGGTATCACGTCGGTATCGCGTCGGTGCGCCGCGTGCAGAGGGGGCGGAGGGTGTTTTCGGTCTTGCTGGCCGTCTTCGGCGCCGTTCCGACGCGCTTGCAAGACACGCGCGGCCTCGCGCCCTGTGCCATTCACCGGGGTGCGCAGCGTCTTGGTTCGCCCCCGACCCGCCCCCCAGGGCGGGGGCGACGTCTCGCCCCCACCTTCGGGCCGGGGGTAAACCTGTGTGGAAAGCGGGGTCATTTCAGCGCCTCCAGCTTTGAGGGGTCGAATCCAGGCTTCAACTCCCACGTAGTTCCCTCCGAAGAGTCTTTGATAGTTACACCAGCGGCAATAAACCCATCTCGAATCTTGTCTGCGCGAGCAAAGTTCTTCTCCAATCGGGCCTCTGCTCTTTCCTTTACCAAGTTTTCTATCAACTCATTGAATTCTAAGTTTCGAGATTTCAGGCGATTTTGCCAATGAGAGGGGTGCAATTGTTTCAATCCATCGAAATCGAATCCTAAAAATCCGATCCACGCCAGCACCTGCTTTGCGATCTTTTCTTTGTCATTCGAGTAACTTTCGATGTTTGTATGGTTTTCAGGAATCACCCTCAGTTGCGATACCTTAGCATCGATTTCAGAAATTGCGGCTGGAGTATTGAGGTCATCGAGCAACGCGGAAAGGAAAGGAGACTCGTTGATAAGCTCGAACTTTTCATCCTCACTCAAAGGTTCGGGGCGATGAAGTTCAGTCCAGAACCACCATTCTGCCAATTTCGTAGCTGAAGCCTCTACATAGCTAAGTGCGGCATCCACAGGAGAACGATAATGCGATTGCATCAACCTTAGCCGAATAGCAGGGCCAATATTCTCGATTCCAAACCTTTCGTCATATTCGTCCAGCAGATCGCGCACCGTGAAGAAATTGCCCAGGGACTTGGACATCTTCTTGCCCTCGACCTGCAGCATCTCGTTATGCATCCAGACCCGCGCGAAATCGCCCTCGGGGTGGGCGCAGCGCGACTGGGCGATCNNCTCGTTCTCGTGGTGCGGGAACATCAGGTCGTTGCCGCCGCCGTGGATGTCGAAACTCTCGCCCAGCAGCTCGTGGGCCATGGCCGAGCACTCGATATGCCAGCCCGGCCGCCCCCGCCCCCAGGGCGAGTCCCAGCCCGGCAGGTCCGCGGGCGACGGCTTCCAGAGCACGAAATCCATCGGGTTGCGCTTGTAGGGGGCGACCTCGACCCGGGCGCCGGCGATCATGTCCTCGACCGTGCGCCCCGACAGCGCGCCATACTCGGCATAGCTTTCGACGGCGAAGAGCACATGGCCCTCGGCCGCATAGGCATGGCCCCTGGCGATCAGTTCCTCGATCATCGCCACCATCTGCGGGATATAGGCGGTGGCGCGCGGCATGGCATCGGGCTCCAGCGCCCCCAGCGCCGCCATGTCGTCGAGGAACCACTGCGTGGTCTCGGCGGTGATCTCGCCGATCGGGCGCCCGCTCTCGGCGGCGCGGGCGTTGATCTTGTCGTCCACGTCGGTGAAGTTGCGCACATAGGTCACGTGATCGGCCCCGAATTCGTGCCGCAGCAGCCGGTAGAGCACGTCGAACACCACCACCGGGCGGGCATTGCCCAGATGCGCCCGATCATAGACCGTCGGGCCGCAGACATACATCCGCACGTTCTCCGGATCGAGCGGAACGAACGCCTCCTTGCGGCGGGTTCGGGTGTTGTAGAGCTTGATCGTCATGTGGAATCCTCACGCGGATGGCGCGGGCTTAGCAACTTGTCTGGGGGATGAAAACGACAGAAACCGGCCCGCGGATGGGATCAGCAGGGAATGCAGCGGCAAATCGGGCGGGCAGCGGTCGTCATGGGCCTGCGATAGCACGAAAACCCGCGCCCGCCAAGGCTTGCCGGAGCCCGCGGCGCGCGGCAGACTGGCGCCATGAGCCGCGCCGCCATCAACCGCATCTGCGCCGCCCTGCCGGGGGCCGAGGTCTCCGATCCCTGGGGCGGCGGCCATGACGCCTGGAAGGTCGGCGGCAAGATGTTCGCCTGCATCGGCGCCGAGGGCACCGGCGTCTCGGTCAAGACCGCCGATGTCGAGACCGCGCAGATGCTGATCGCGGCCGGCATCGGCCGTCGCGCGCCCTATTTCCACCGCTCCTGGCTGCTCCTGCCGCTGGACGCGCCCGAGGACGAGCTGCG
>JAGRMU010000090.1 GCA_020441165.1 Sedimentitalea sp. | reverse complement strand
GGACATGATCGAGATGCCCTCGGGCCACCGGATCATTCTTCTGTCCGAGGGGCGGCTGCTGAACCTCGGCAACGCCACCGGCCATCCCAGCTTCGTGATGTCGGCCAGCTTCACCAACCAGGTGCTGGCGCAGATCGAGCTCTGGACCCGGGGCGATGCCTACAGGAACGAGGTTTACGTCCTGCCCAAGCACCTGGACGAGAAGGTCGCGCGGCTGCATCTGGCCAAGATTGGCGTCAAGCTGACCGAGCTCAGCCCTGAGCAGGCGGCCTATATCGGCGTGTCGCAGGAGGGACCGTTCAAGCCCGACCACTACCGCTACTGACCGCGGCGGCGGATCGGCGGGGGATCGCTCCGGCGGAAAATTCCCCCTTGCCGGATGCGAACCGGTCGATACGCTTCGACCAGGGGCCGTTGTGGCCCGATCCGGAGAGGGGGATTCCAAGATGGGAAAACGCGACGACCTGATCGCGAAATACGCGGACGATCTGAAGACCAAGTGCGGCGTGACGCCGGACATGGAGCTGCTGCGCAAGGTGACCATCGGCTGCGGGCCGGCGATCTATGATGCCGATGCATCGACCGTGGCCGCCTCGCAGCCGGCCGAGCTGGAGACCGTCAAGAACAACTTCCTGATCAAGAAGCTGGGTCTGCCCGATGGCCCGAAGCTGATGGAAGGCATCGACAAGGCGATGGCCACCTACGGCGCGTCCGAGCGCAACAAGTACCGCGTCGTGGTCTACTATCTTCTGACCAAGCATTTCGGCAAGGAAGCGGTCTACGGCTGAGGCCGCGGATCCCGACGCCGCCAGGCGCCCGGTCGCAGGACCGGGCGCTTCGCATTTTAGACGTATCCTTCGGACTAAAGGTTTGCGGAATCGGCACCATTCGGGGTAGCAATGGGACACGGCCAGGATGGTCCGGACCTGAGATTTCAATACGCGTGTGGTGAGTAGGGAGCACGCGGGGTGAGAGGGAAGGTCCTGATGCGTCAGGGCCTTCCCGCTGTTTTTCAGGCAGCTTTTTCCAACACCAGCCAGATGACCTGACCGCCGCGCCTTCGGTGTCGACCGCGCGGCCGTTCCCCTGCCGCCGGATCGCGCGATCAGTCTGGCCGCGCCCGTCCCAGGTCGCAGACGATCCGCCATTCCTCTTCGGTCACCGGCTGCACCGACAGGCGCGAGTTCTTCACCAGCACCATCTCGGCCAGGCGCGGATCGGCCTTTATCTGCTCCAGCGTGACCGGGGTTTCGAAGCCCCGCACCGCCTTGATGTCCACGCATTCCCAGCGCTCGTCCTCGGTGGTGCTGTCGGGATGCGCCTCGGCGCAGACCTCGACGATGCCGACCACCGCCTTCTCGGTCTGCGAATGGTAGAAGAATCCACGGTCGCCGAGCTTCATCTCGCGCATGAAGTTGCGCGCCTGATAGTTGCGCACCCCGTCCCATTCCTCGCCGGCATCGCCGCGGGAAAGCTGGTCGTCCCAGCTCCAGGTCGAGGGTTCGGACTTGAACAGCCAGTAGGACATCAGCCGATCACCTTCTTCCATTCGATCAGTTCCACCTCGCGGAAGAGGCCGGCCCTGGCGTAGGGATCGTTCCCGGCCCAGGCCTCGGCCGCCGCCCGGTCCGCGACCTCGAGAATGACCAGCGAGCCGCACATCTGCCCCTCCGCATCCAGCAGCGGGCCGGCCTGCACCACCACGCCGGTCTCGGCGATATAGGCCAGATGCGCCGCACGGGTGTCGAGCCGGGTCTGCAGCGCGCCGGGACGGTCGCGGGCGATGAGGGCGATCAGCATGTCATTCCTCCTTGAGCGGACGCGCCAGAAGATCGGCCACCGCCCCGGCAATGGTGGTGCCCCCGTCCAGCAGGGCAACCACGGTCGCGGTGATCGGCATGTCGAGAGCCATGCCTTCGGCCTTTTCGGCGACGGCGCGGGCGGTGGCGGCCCCCTCGACGGTCAGGGTCGGATCGAACGCCTCGCCGCGCCCCAGCGCAAGCCCCAGCCGGTAGTTCCGCGACAGCTCCGAGGTGCAGGTCAGCGCCAGGTCGCCGAAGCCCGACAGCCCCGCGAGGGTCTCGGGCCGCGCCCCGAGCGCCAGCGCCATGCGCTGCATCTCGGCATAGCCGCGGGTCATCAGCGCGGCGCGGGCGCTGTCGCCCAGCCGGGCGCCGATGATCGCGCCGCAGGCGATGGCGATGACGTTCTTGAGCGCCCCGCCCAGCTCGGCCCCGATCGTGTCCGTGGTCCGGTAAAGGCGGATGTTGGGGGTGGTCAGCGCGCGTTGCAGCCGTTCGCCGAGACCCGCGTCGGCGCAGGCCAGGGTCAGAGCGGTGGGCAGGCCCCGGGCGATGTCGCGGGCAAAGCTGGGTCCGGTCAGCAGGGCCGAGGCGGTTCCGGGCAGGGCTTCCGCGATCACCGCCACCGGGCCGAGGCCGGTATGCAGCTCGATGCCCTTGCAGCAGGCCACGAGCGTATGGCCGGTAAAGGCCTCCGCATGGGCCGACAGCACCCCGCGCAGCTGCTGCATCGGCACCGCCAGCAGCAGCGTCTCGGCGCACGCCACGTGGGCGAAATCGGCCGACGCCTCGATCCCGTCCGGAAGGCGCACGCCCTCCAGCCGCGCCCGGTTCTCGCGACCCTGCTGCATCTCGGCCGCCATCTCGGGAGAGCGCGCCCAGAGCCGGACAGGCCCGCCCGCCGCCAGCGACACCGCCAGCGCGGTGCCGAAGGCGCCCGATCCCAGGATCCCGATGCTCATGCCTTGGCCCCCTTCCTGCCGCTGCCCAGCAGCGCCGGGCTGGACCGGTCCAGCGGCCAGCGCGGGCGCGCCGCCAGGTCGAGCCCGTGGCGCACGCCGGAACGATACAGCTCGATCCCCGCATAGGCGATCATCGCCGCGTTGTCGGTGCAAAGCGCCAGCGGCGGGGCGAGGAAAGCCACGCCCGCCTCCCCAGCGACCCCTTCCAGCGCCGCGCGGATGGCGCGGTTGGCGGCAACCCCGCCGGCCACCGCCAGGGCCGGCGCGGCGGGGGCCTCGTCGAGATAGAGCCCCAGCGCCCGCCGGGTCTTGGCGGCCAGCACGTCGACCACCGCCTGCTGGAAGCCAGCGCAGAGATCGGCCCGGTCCTGCCGGGTCAAACCGCCCTTCTCGGAAAGTATCCGGTCGCGCTGGCGCAGGAGCGCGGTCTTCAGCCCCGAGAAGGACAGGTTGCAGTCGGGCCGGTCGAGCAGCGGGCGCGGAAAGGCGAAGCGCTGCGGATCGCCGCCGCGCGCCTCGGCCTCGACCGCCGGGCCGCCGGGCTGCGCCAGGCCCAGCAGGCGAGCGGTCTTGTCGAAGGCCTCCCCCGGCGCGTCGTCGATGCTGCCGCCGAGCCGGGTGAACTCCTCGGGGCCGCGCACCACCAGGTACTGGCAGTGCCCGCCCGAGACCAGCAGCATGAGGTAGGGGTAGGGGATCGCCCCCGTCAGCCGCGGCGTCAGGGCGTGCCCGGCCAGGTGGTTCACGCCGATCAGCGGCAGGCCGGTCGCGGCGCTCAGGCCCTTGGCGCACATCACCCCGGCCAGCACCCCGCCGATCAGCCCCGGCCCCGCGGTCACCGCGATGGCGTCGATCCCGGCCAGGGTCAGGCCCGCCCGCTCCAGCGCCGCGCGCACGCAGTGGTCCAGCTTCTCGGCATGGGCACGCGCCGCCAGTTCCGGGACCACCCCGCCGAAGGCGCTGTGCAGCGCGGTCTGGTCGTAGACCACCGAGGACAGGATCTCGGCCGGCCCCGATCCGTTTTGCCGGACCACCGCCGCGGCGGTATCGTCGCAGCTGCTCTCCAGCCCGAGAATGGTGAGATCCTGCGCCATCGGCCCCGACCGTTGCATACACCCTGCCCCGGGGGTATCACCGCGCTCTGATGCAAACAATCCCGGTGGATGCGCCCGATGACGCCGATCCCGACCCTGCTGATGACGCGCCCGCGCCCGGCCTCGGATCGCTTCGTCGCGGGGCTGCCCTCCGCCCTGCGGCAGCGCATCGCCGTCTGTCATAACCCGCTGATCGAGATCGTGCCCCGCGGCGGCGCGCTCGATCTCGGTCCGGCGCGCGGGTTGATCTTTACCTCGGCCAATGGCGTGGCCGTCGCCGCGGCGGCAACGGCGCGGCGCGATCTGCCCTGCTTCTGCGTCGGCGCGGCCACCACGCGGGCGGCGCGGGCGGCGGGCTGGGAGGCGACCGATTGCGGGCCGACCGGCGACGCGCTGGTGGCGTATCTGATGCAGGACCTGCCCGAGGCGCCGCTGCTGCACCTGAGCGGCGCCCATCGCAGCGGCGATATCGCCGGGCGGCTGACCGGAGCGGGATGCGCAACCGCTGTCCATGTGCTTTACGACCAGGAGTTGCGCCCGCTCAGCGCCGAGGCGCGCGCTCTGTTGGAGCGGGGCGGCCCGGTGATCGTCGCGCTGTTTTCGCTCCGCACCGCGCGCCAGTTCGCCGCACAGAGCGCCGGGTTGACGGGATTTCACGTCGTCGCCCTGAGCGCGGTGGTCGCGGAACCCCTGCGGAATCGCGCGCAATCGCCGGTTTTCGTGGCCGAGCGGCCGGATGCCGAGGCGATGGCGGCGCTGGTCGAAAAGCTGGCGAATCGTATCTGCCGGGTTGAGGGCGGTGGAGCGGCGCAGTAGTGTCGTGCGAGCGCTTTTGACGTTTTGTCTGGGAATCGAAGAGGTAGACCGCGTTGGCCGACAGCAAGAAGACCGATCCGGACCCGAAGACCGAGCCCAGCCAAGGCGCGCCCTACAAGCTCGAGCCGAGCGCCGAGATCGCCGACCCCGCGACCGAGCCGGACGCGCACGACACCCCGGAAGTCGATACCGACGCCGACAAGGGTGAGACCCCGACCGCGCCCGACGCGGCGGCGGAGGGTCCCGACACCCCGTGGACGGCCGAAACCCGCGAGGTCCCGGAACCGCCAAAGCCCGCCGCGGAGGAGGCCGAGACGCCCGCCGCCGATACGGTCCGGCCCGCTGACGCATCCCCACCCGCCCCGCCGGAGCGCGTCGTCGAGACCGTCGTCGAGAAACGCGGCGGCTTCGGCGCGGCGCTGATCGGCGGGCTGATCGCGGCGGTCCTGGCCTTTCTCGCGCTGCGCTCGGACGTCCTCGATCCGGTGCTTCCGGACAGCCTGAAGCGCCCCGACACCGCCGCGGAACTTGCGGCGCTGGAGAGCCGCCTCGCCGAGCAGTCCGCGAGCCTCGCCGCGCTCGGCGAGCGGGTGGGCGCGCTCGACATCCCCGATGCGGCCGAGATCGACGCCGCGGTCACCGAGCAGACCTCGGCCATCGCCGGGCAACTGCCGCCGCTCGCGGCGCGGATCGACACGCTGTCGGGGCAGTTCTCCGATCTGACCGCCCGGCTCGACCCGCTCGAGGCCCGGCTCACCGACCTGGAGAAGCGGCCCATCGACCAGGGTGTCTCCGAGGCCGCGATCGCCGCCTACGAGCGCGAGCTGGCGGCGCTGCAGACCGCCATGGCCAGCCAGCGCGCCGAGGTCGAGGCGATGGTGCAGAACGCCCAGGCGATGAAGGCCGAGTCGGACGAGATGCGGGCGAAGGCCGCCGCCGCCGCCGCGTTGGCCGAAACCGTCGCCGCCGCGACCCGGCTGCAGGTGGCGGTCGAGGCGGGTTCGCCCTTCGCCGCCGATCTGGGCGCGCTGACCGCTGCCGGGATCGAGGCGCCCGAGGTGCTGACCCGCACCGCGGCCGAGGGCGTCGCGACGCTGGCGACGCTGCGCGCAGGCTTTCCGCCGGCCGCGCGCGAGGCGCTGGCCGCGGCCCGCGCCGCCGGGGAGGCGGGCGACGCAAGCCTCGGCGCCTTCCTGCAGCGGCAACTGAACGTCCGCTCGGTCGAGCCGCGCGCCGGGGACGATCCGGACGCGATCCTGTCGCGGGCCGAGGCGGCCCTGACCGCCGGCGATCTGCCCAGCACGCTGACCGAGATCGCGGCGCTTCCGCAGCCCGCCCTGGACGCCATGAGCAACTGGATCGATCTGGCGCGGACCCGGCAGGATGCCATCGCCGCCGCAGACACGCTGGCCGAAAGCCTGAACACCAATTGAAGGACCTGTCATGCTCTGGTCACTGATCAAGATCCTGTTCTTCCTCGCGGCGATCGCGGCCCTGGCCATCGGCGCCGGCTACCTGATGGAGGCCGACGGCGGCATCCAGATGACCGTGGCGGGCACCGAATACACGCTGGGCCCGCTGCAATCGGTGATCGCCGGGCTGGTCCTGATCGTGCTGGTCTGGCTGGGGCTGAAGCTGCTGTCGCTGCTGGTGGCGGTGATCAAGTTCCTCAACGGCGATGAAACCGCGCTGTCGCGCTATTTCGACCGCAGCCGCGAACGGCGCGGCTTCCAGGCGCTGTCGGACGGGATGACCGCGCTGGCCTCGGGCGAGGGCAAGCTGGCGATGCAGAAGGCGGCCAAGGCCGAGAAATACCTGCGCAAGCCCGAGCTGACCAACCTCCTGACCGCCCAGGCCGCCGAGATGTCGGGCGATACCAGAAAGGCGACCGAGACCTACAAGCAACTGGTGACCAACGAGGCGACGCGCTTCGTCGGCGTGCGCGGCATCATGAAGCAGAAGCTGGCCGAGGGCGACACCGAGACCGCGCGCAAGCTGGCCGAGAAGGCCTTCGCGCTCAAGCCGCGGCACGAGGAAACCCAGAACCTGCTGCTCGAGCTTCAGGCCCAGGCCCATGACTGGGCCGGCGCGCGCCAGACCCTGAGCGCCAAGCTCAAGTACGGAACCCTGCCGCGCGACGTCTACACGCGGCGCGAGGCGATCCTGGCCCTCTCCGAGGCGCAGGACGTGCTGCGCGAGGACACCTCGATCGAGGCGCAGGAACGGGCGATCGAGGCCAACCGACTGTCGCCCGACCTGGTGCCTGCCGCCGCCCTGGCGGCGCGCGCCTATATCGCCAAGGGACGCCCGCGCAACGCCGTGCGGATCCTCAAGAAGGCCTGGGAGGCGCAGCCGCATCCCGACCTGGCCGCGGCTTTCGCGGAGATCATGCCGAACGAAACCCCTGCCGCGCGCGTCAAGCGGTTCACCGCGCTGACCCGGATCCATCCTCAGCATCCCGAGACGCGGCTGTTGCTGGCCGAGCTGAACATCGTCGCCGAGGATTTCCCCGAGGCGCGCCGCGCCCTGGGCGATCTGGCCGAAACCGCCACCGATGCCCGGGCGCTGACGCTGATGGCCGCCATCGAGCGCGGCGAGGGCGCGCCGGACGCGGTGGTCCAAGGCTGGCTGGCCCGCGCGCTGAAGGCGCCGCACGGTCCGCAATGGGTCTGCGACAAGTGCAACCACCTGCACGCCGCCTGGGTGCCGATCTGCGAGAACTGCAAGGGGCTCGATACCCTCAGCTGGAAGATCCCGCGCGTTACCGAAATGACCAGCGCGACCGGCGTGCACATGCTGCCGCTGATCGTCGGCAGCCTGCCGGAGCGCGCGGCGCCGGAGGCGGCCGCGGACGCGGATCTGGACGGAGACGACGCCGAGGTCGAGGACGCGGCGTCCGATCCCGCCGCCCCTGCGCCGGGTTCCGATCACGCCGCGGATCCCGAGAAAGCCCGCGCCTGAAGCGCGCATAAGCCGGCGCGAACCCATCGCGTTGTCTCTTCGCGGCGCAGCCCCGGGTCACGCCCGTCGCGCAGATGACGCTCCTTGAAATCAGGGTATCTTCTGGGCCAAACGGGCGAGGACGGTTGAGGCCCGCGCGCGCCGGGAACCAAGCAACTCCGGGCGCGGCGCCGCGACGGCACGCACCCCTTTCGGGCTAGGTCGCCAGGACGTTGCGGAAGAGCCAGGGGTCGCTCTCGTCGATATCCTCGGGGAAATGCTCCCAACGGTCCTGCAGCGGCGTCCAGTCGGAGTAATGGGCCTCGATCGGGCCGAGATAGGGGCGCTGCACCTGCAGGCAGCGCGCATGGTCCATCTCGTCGGTCTCGACGATCCCGGCGCGCGGGTTCTCCAGCGCCCAGACCATCCCTGCCAGCACCGCGCTGGTGACCTGCAGCCCGGTGGCGTTCTGATAGGGCGCCAGCTTGCGGGCCTCGGCATTCGAAAGGCGCGAGCCGTACCAGAGCGCGTTCCGCTCATGTCCGAAGAGCAGCACGCCCAGCTCGTCGATCCCCTCGACGATCTCGTCAACATCGAGGATCTCGTGGCTGGTCTGCTGGCGGCCCGAGCCGAACATCTCGTGCAGCGACAGCACCGCGTCGTCGCAGGGGTGATAGGCATAATGGCAGGTCGGGCGAAACGCGGGCGCGGCCGGATCGCCGACCGTGTAGTAGTCCGAGATCGAGATCGCCTCGTTATGGGTCACCAGGAACCCGAACTGCGGGCCCGGCGTCGGGCACCAGGTATGGACGCGGGTGATCGCGCCGGGCCGCTCCAGCCAGATGCCGGCGCGGCAGCCGGTGTCGTGACGGTGCCCGTTCTCGGGAAACCAGGTCTCGTGCGTGCCCCAGCCCAGCTCGGCCGGCTGGAACCCCTCGGCGATGAACCCTTCCACCGACCAGGTGTTCACGAAGGTCCCGCGCGGGCGCGGCAGGCGTCGGGCCTGGGTGTCGCGCTCGGCGACATGCACGCCCTTGACCCCGAGGCCCTGCATCAGCGCGGCCCAGTCCTCGCGGCGCTCCGGCGGGGTGACCGCGCGCCCGGTGTCGCGGGCCAGCGTCAGCAGCGCCTCCTTGACGAACCAGCTGACCATGCCGGGATTGGCGCCGCAGCAGCTGACCGCGGTCGGCCCGCCGGGATGCGCGGCCTTCTCGTCGCGCACCTTCTGGCGCAGCGCGTAGTTGGTGCGCGCGGCATTGTCGGCGGTGTCGAAGTAATAGCCGGCCCAGGGCTCGACCACCGTGTCGATGTAGAGCACCCCGAGCTCGCGACAGAGCCTCATCAGGTCGAGCGAGGAGGTGTCGACGCTGAGATTGACGCAGAACCCCCGGCCCTCGGCGAAGAGCTCGCCCAGGACCGCGCGGTAGTTCTCGCGGGTGATCGCCAGTTGCAGATGCCGCACCTCGTGCTGCGCGAGGAAGAGATGGGTGTCCGGGTTCGGATCGATCACCGTCAGCCTGGCGGCGTCGAATTCGAAATGGCGCTGGATCAGCGGCAGCGTGCCCTTGCCGATCGAGCCGAAGCCGATGATCACGATGGGGCCGTCGATGCGGCCATGGACGGGATGTGATTGCGCCATGGGCCGGGATACTCCTGCTGCCGTCAGGCGGTCTCCATAGGACATCGGCACCGGTCGGCGCAACCTTTGCCTGAAGGCAAACCGTGATTGCGCCCGCCGGCGCAAGTGCTATCGCTGGTGAGGTTCCGAATGCGAAGCTGCCGGTCATGCGCCGTCCCAAGATCCTCACCACCCTGCAGACCTACGACCTGGCGCTTTTCCGGGCCGACCTGCTGGCCGGGATCACCGTGGCGATGGTGGCCCTGCCGCTGAGCCTGGCCATCGCCATCGCCAGCGGCGCCGATCCGGCGCAGGGGCTGGTGACGGCGGCGGTGGCGGGCTTTCTGATCTCGGCGCTGGGCGGAAGCCGGGTGCAGGTCGGCGGCCCCACCGGCGCCTTCATCGTGGTGGTGTTCGACGTTGTGGCCCGGCACGGGATCGACGGGCTGATCACCGCCACCTTCATGGCGGGTGTGATCCTGCTGATCGCCGGCTATCTGCGCCTCGGGCGGCTGATCCGGATGATTCCCGAGGCGGTGATCGAGGGCTTTACCATCGGTATCGCGCTGGTCATCGCCACAAGCCAGGTCAAGTTCGTGCTCGGGCTCGAAATCGCCGACGATCCCGCCGACTTTCTGGAAAAGCTGCCGGTGCTGTGGGTGGCGCGCGACAGTATCGATGCGCTGTCCGCGGCGCTGGGTGTGGCCACCATCGCGTTGATCGTGCTGATCCGGCGCCTATCGCCGCGCCTGCCGGGGCTGATCCTGGCGGTGGGCGCGATGTCGCTGCTTGTGGCTGTGGCAGGGCTCGACATCGATACCGTGGCGGCCCGCTTCGGAGCGCTGCCCAGTGGGCTGCCCGCGCCGCACCTGCCCGACCTTTCGCTGGCCAGGCTGCGCGAGCTGGCAGCACCGGCGCTGGTGATCGCCTTCCTGGCCGGGGTCGAAAGCCTGCTGTCGGCAATCGTCGCCGACCGCATGATCGGCGGCGCCCATCGCCCCAATGCCGAATTGCTGGCCCAGGGCGCGGCGAATATCGGTTCGGCGCTGTTCGGCGGCTTGCCGGCGACCGGCGCCATCGCCCGCACCGCCACCAATATCCGCGCCGGCGGGCGCACACCGGTCGCCGGGATCGTGCATGCGCTGGTGATTCTTGCCGCGATCTATCTGCTCAGCGACCTGGCCGGATACCTGGCGATGCCGGCGCTGGGCGGCTTGCTGATGCTGGTGGCCTGGAACATGTCCGAGCCGCATCGCTGGCGCGAAAGGCTGGCCATGCGGCGGGCCGATCTGGGGCTGATGCTGCTGACCGCGGTGCTGACGGTGCTGGTCGATCTGACCGTCGCCATAGGCACCGGCGTCGCGCTGGGCCTGGCGATCCGCTTGCGCCGCCGCGAGGTGCCGCTGCCCGACTGGACCCCCCCGGATCGCTAGCCCGGGCCTTTTGCGAAACGCCAGGGGCCGCACCAATTGGCGCGGCCCCCCGAATTGCGATGGCGATGCCGCTCAGTTCTTGGCGTAGAATTCGACGATCAGGTTCGGCTCCATCATCACCGGATAGGGCACGTCGCCCAGGGCCGGGGTGCGCACGAAGGTCGCGGTCATCTTCGAGTGGTCGACCTCGAGATAGTCCGGCACGTCGCGCTCGGGCAGGCCCACGGCTTCCAGCACCACGGCCAGCTGCTTGGAGCGGTCGCGGACCTCGATCACGTCGCCTTCCTTGACCCGGTAGGACGGGATGTTCACCCGCTTGCCGTTGACCCTGACGTGGCCGTGGTTGACGAACTGGCGGGCGGCAAAGACGGTGGGCACGAACTTGGCGCGGTAGACCACCGCGTCGAGACGGCGCTCCAGCAGGCCGATCAGGTTCTCGCCGGTATCGCCGCGGACCCGCTCGGCCTCGGCATAGATGCGG
>JAGRMU010000089.1:11025-17831 GCA_020441165.1 Sedimentitalea sp. | reverse complement strand
CACATCATCGCCGATGATGCGCCCAAGACCATCGCCGACGGGCTTCTGGTGCCGCTGAAGGACCTGACCTGGCATTTCGTGCGCAAACACGTCACCGACATCCTGACCGCCTCCGAGCAGGAGATCGTCGATGCGATGAAGCTGACCTGGAAGCACCTTCGGGTGGTGATGGAGCCCTCCAGCGCCGTGCCGCTGGCGATCATCCTCAAGAACCGGGACGTCTTCGCGGGCAAGCGCGTGGGCGTCATCATTACCGGCGGCAATGTCGATCTCGACCGGCTGCCATGGATGGCGGGTTGACGCCCGCCATCACCGATCGTCCGTAGGGCGGGCTTCAGCCCGCCGCCCCTCAAGGAGCAACGACATGAACAAGCCAGTGAACCTCGACGATTACGAAGTCGGCTACGACATCCCCGCCGCCATCGGCATGGAGGAAAAGGACATCCAGACACCCTGCCTGATCCTCGATCTCGACGCGCTCGAGCGCAACATCCGGAAGATGGGCGATTATGCACGCGCGCACGGGATGCGCCACCGGGTGCATGGCAAGATGCACAAGTCCGTCGACGTGGCCAGGCTGCAAGAGCGCCTCGGTGGCGCCTGCGGGGTCTGCTGCCAGAAGGTCAGCGAGGCCGAGGTCTTCGCCCGCGGCGGCATCAAGGACGTGATGGTTTCCAACCAGGTCACCGATCCGGCCAAGATCGACCGGCTGGCGCGGATGCCCAAGCTGGGCGCGCGGGTGCTGGTCTGCGTCGACGATCCCGAGAACGTCAAGGACCTGTCGGCGGCGGCCCAGAAGCATGGCACCGAGATCGAGGCGCTGGTCGAGATCGACTGCGGCGCCGGGCGCTGCGGGGTCACCACCACCCAGGAGGTGGTCAACATCGCCAAGCTGATCGACGCCGCGCCGGGCCTCAGGTTCGCCGGCATCCAGGCCTACCAGGGCGCGATGCAGCACCTCGACAGCTACGAGGACCGCAAGGCCAAGCTGGACGCGGCCATCGCCCAGGTCGCCGATGCGGTGCAGGGACTGAAAGCACAGGGTCTGGACTGCGACATCGTCGGCGGCGGCGGCACGGGCAGCTACTATTTCGAGAGCGGCTCAGGGGTCTACAACGAGCTGCAATGCGGCTCCTACGCGTTCATGGATGCCGACTACGGGCGCATCCTCGACAAGGACGGCAAGCGCATCGACCAGGGCGAGTGGGAGAACGCGCTGTTCATCCTGACCACGGTGATGAGCCATGCCAAGGCGGACAAGGCGATCGTCGATGCCGGGCTGAAGGCGCAGTCGGTGGACAGCGGGTTGCCCACGGTCTTCGGCCGGGACGACGTGACCTATCTCAAGTGCTCGGACGAGCACGGGGTGGTCGCCGACCCGCAGGGCGTGCTGAAGGTCAACGACAAGCTGCGCCTGGTGCCCGGCCATTGCGATCCGACCTGCAACGTGCATGACTGGTATGTCGGCGTGCGGAACGGCAAGGTCGAAGCGCTCTGGCCGGTTTCGGCCCGCGGCAAGGCCTTCTGATTTCGCATCGGCGCCGCCGATCCGATCCGGGCGGGGGGCTGTCTGCCCCCCGCACCCCCCGAGAGTATTTTTGCAAAGATGAAGCGCGGAGGCGGTGACCGTCGCTGCGCGCAGGAGGACCATGATGCTGATCGTACCCGAACGCGAGATCGCGGATCTGATGACCCGCGAGGCGGCCTTTGCCGCCGTCGAGAAGGTCTTCGCCGCGATGGCCTCTGGCCGGGCCTACAACTTTCCGGTGGTGCGCGAGGCGATCGGTCATGCCGATGCGCTCTACGGGTTCAAGGGCGGGTTCGATCGGGCCGGGATGAGCCTCGGGCTG
Source organism: Sedimentitalea sp. (assembly GCA_020441165.1). Taxonomy (GTDB): domain Bacteria; phylum Pseudomonadota; class Alphaproteobacteria; order Rhodobacterales; family Rhodobacteraceae; genus JAGRMU01. The sequence continues at coordinate 15,981 of JAGRMU010000089.1, read as the reverse complement.
AAGGCCGGGGGCTACTGGCCGCACAACCTCGAGCGGCACGGGATCATCAACCATCAGTCCACGGTCTTCCTGTTCGATCCCGAGACCGGGCGGGCGCGGGCGATGGTCGGGGGCAACCTTCTGACCGCGCTGCGCACAGCGGCCGCCAGCGCCGTCTCGATCCGGCACCTGGCGCGCGCCGATGCGACGGTGATCGGCATGATCGGCGCCGGGCACCAGGCGGCGTTCCAGCTGCGCGCGGCGCTCGAGCAGCGCGCCTTCGAGAAGGTGATCGGCTGGAACCTGCATCCCGAGATGCTGCCCAACCTGGAACGGGTCGCCGAGGAGGCCGGGCTGCCCTTCGAGGCGGTGGAGCTGGACGGTCTGCGCGCGGCCGATGTGCTGATCTCGATCACCTCCTCCTTCGATGCGATCCTGCGCGCCGATCAGGTCGTCGCCGGCACTCACATCGCCTGCATGGGCACCGATACCAAGGGCAAGCAGGAGGTCGATCCGGCCCTGCTGGCACGGGCGACGGTCTTTGCCGACGAGATCGCCCAGGCGGTCAGCATCGGCGAGTGCCAGCACGCGGTGGCCCGCGGGCTGCTGGACGCCTCCGAGATTGCCGAGATCGGGGCGGTGATCAACGGCACCCATCCGGGGCGCATCTCGGAGAGCGAGATCACCCTCTTCGACGGTACCGGCGTCGGCCTGCAGGACCTGGCGGTCGCGGCCGCCGTGGTCGACCTGGCGGTGGCGAAGGGCGTCGCCATCGAGGTCGATTTCTAGGGACCACGCCAGGGGCGCTGCCGCCCGCGCGGGAGGCGATTCCGCCGATTGCATTTTGCCCGGGGCAATGGCAGCTTCGCCGTTCAGGGACCCGGCAGTCGAACCTGCCAGGCGGATCGGGCGACGGCCCGGGGCCGCGCGCCGAAACCCGGGTCCGATAACGAGAGCGGCGCGCAGGATCACCGGGCAGACCGGGACCGCCCCCGCGAGGACAGGGAGACCCGCGCATGTCGAAAGACGCCACCACGCCGTTGACCGCCCGTCAGGAGGCGCTCGACTATCACCAGTATCCCAAGCCCGGCAAGCTGGAGATTCGCGCCACCAAGCCGATGACAACCGGGCGCGATCTCTCGAACGCCTACAGTCCCGGCGTGGCCGAAGCGTGCCTGGAGATCGCGAAGGAGGCCAAGGATGCCTTCCGCTACACCGCCAAGGCCAACCTGGTGGCGGTGATCAGCAACGGCACCGCGGTGCTGGGGCTGGGCAATATCGGCGCGCAGGCGGCCAAGCCGGTGATGGAGGGCAAGGCGGTCCTCTTCAAGAAGTTCGCCGGCATCGACTGTTTCGACATCGAGGTGAACGAGACCGATCCCGAGAAGCTGGCCGAGATCGTCTCGAAGCTGGAGCCGACCTTCGGGGCGGTCAACCTCGAGGACATCAAGGCGCCCGACTGCTTCCTGGTGGAACGGCTCTGCAAGGAGCGGATGGGCATTCCGGTCTTTCACGACGACCAGNNGACCAGCACGGCACCGCCATCGTGGCGGCCGCCGCGGCCCAGAACGCCCTGATCGTCGCCAAGAAGAAGATCGAGGATATCCGCATCGTGGCCCTCGGCGCCGGGGCGGCGGGCATTGCCTGCCTGAAGATGCTGATGGTGATGGGTGCCAGGCCCGAGAACATCACCATGCTCGACAGCAAGGGCGTGGTGCACAAGGGGCGCAACGATCTGAACCCCGAGAAGGCCGAGTTCGCCCGCGAGACCGAGATGCGCAGCACCGCCGATGCCATGGAAGGAGCGGACCTCTTCCTGGGCGTGTCGGGTCCGGGCCTGCTGACCCAGGACATGGTGCGCAGGATGGCCAAGGATCCGATCATCTTCGCGCTCGCCAACCCGGTGCCCGAGATCATGCCCGCGGCCGCCCGCGAGGCCGCGCCCAACGCGCTGATCGCCACCGGCCGGTCGGATTACCCCAACCAGGTCAACAACGTCCTGTGCTTTCCGTTCATCTTCCGCGGCGCGCTCGATTCCGGCGCCACCGAGATCAACGAGGCGATGAAGCTTGCCTGCGCCGAGGCCATCGCCAGCCTGGCACGGGCCACCACCTCGGCCGAGGTCGGCGTCGCCTATCACGGCGAGAAGCTGACCTTCGGGCCCGACTACCTGATCCCAAAGCCCTTTGATCCACGCCTGCTGCCCACCGTCGCCCATGCGGTTGCGAAGGCGGCGATGGAGTCGGGCGTGGCCACGCGCCAGCTCGACCTCGTGGCCTATCGCGCCGATCTGGAGGCCAAGGTCTTCCGCTCGTCGATGGTGATGCGCCCGGTCTTCGAGGCGGCCCGCGCCTCGCGGCGGCGGATCATCTTCGCCGAGGGCGAGGATGAGCGGGTCTTGCGCGTGGCCCAGGCCATCATCGAGGAATCGGCGGACACGCCGATCCTGATCGGGCGTCCCGACGTGGTCGCGGCCCGGATCGAGCGGGCCGGCCTCAGCATCCGCCCCAGCGTCGAGTTCGACCTGATGAACCCCGAAAGCGACGAGCGCTATCGCGACTACTGGATGAGCTATCACGCCGGGCTGCGGCGGCGCGGTGTAACCCCCGATCTGGCCAAGGCGATCCTGCGCACCAACACCACCGCCATCGCCGCCGTGGCGGTCGAACGGGGCGATGCCGACAGCATGATCTGCGGCACCTTCGGCGAGTATCGGTGGCACCTCAACTATGTCAGCCAGATCCTCGCCAACGACGACCTGCACCCGATCGGCGCGCTGTCGCTGATCATCCTCGACAAGGGTCCGCTGTTCATCGCCGACACCCATGTCAACATCGAGCCCGACCCCGAGCAGCTGGCCGACATCGTCATCGCGGCGGCGCGGCACGTGCGGCGCTTCGGGATCGAGCCGAAGATCGCGATGTGCTCCTTCTCGCAATTCGGCAATCTCGACTGCCGCACCGGCATCGTCACCCGCGCCGCGCTCGAGCGGCTGGACGCGCTGGGGCTGGACTTCCAGTACGAGGGCGAGATGCATACCGACGCGGCGCTCAACCCCGATCTGCGCGAGCGTCTGTTCCCCGAGGGGCGCCTGGAGGGCAAGGCCAACGTGCTGGTCTACGCCAATACCGACGCCGCCGGCGCGGCGCGCAACATCCTCAAGTCGGTGGCGGACGGGCTCGAGGTCGGACCGATCCTGATGGGCATGGGCAACCGCGCGCATATCGTCACCCCGTCGATCACCGTGCGCGGGCTGCTGAATGTCGCGGCGCTGGCCGGCTCGGAGGTGTCCAGCTACGGGTGATCCCCGTGGATGCGGGGTTTCCCGGAGGTTTGCGGGCGGGGATCCGCCTGCCGCTAGTGCGGGTTGGCGCCTGAAAACAGGTGGATGACGGCGATGCCGCCGACGATCATCGTGAGCCCCAGCAGCGCCGGCAAGTCGAGCCTCTGCCCGAAGAGGACGAAGCCGATCAGCGCGATGAAGACGATGCCGAGGCCCGACCAGATCGCGTAGACGATGCCGACCGGCATCACCTTCAGCGGTATCGACAAGAGATAGAAGGACACGGAATAGGCCAGGACCACCAGGAGCGACGGCCAGAGCCGGGTGAATTGCTGGCTGGCCTGCAACGCGCTGGTGCCGATGGTCTCGGCCGCGACGGCGGCCAGCAGGATCAGGTAGGGTGTGGGCATCGCAGGCCTCCGGGGCAGATGGGTCGGCATCGCGCCTGCCTGCCACGGGGCCCGCGATCCGCGCAAGTCGCAAACCCCGCGCGCCCATTCGGCCAGCGCCTCGACAGCAAAGCTCCGGGCGCGCGGCGAGACCGCGGTCGTCAGGTCGCGATGTACCGGTCGCGTCGATGGTTGACGCCGATGATGAGGTTGGTGACCACCGCGCCGATGAGGGAATAGGTGACAAGCATCGGGTCCATCAGGAAGATCGCGACACCGAACAGGCCGGCGTCGAACAGCAGCTGCGTCCAGCCGGCGCGAAAGCCGGTCTTGTCCTGCAGGTAGAGGCCGAGAACGCCGATCCCGCCGAGGGAGGCGCCGTGCCGGAACAGGATCACCAGCCCGAGCCCGGACAGCGCCCCGGCATAGAGCGCGCCCACCAACGGGTCGAGCCGATCGAAGGCGACATAGTGCGGCAGGGCATTGGTGAAGGCCGACACCATCGCCACGGCGACGAAGCTGCGCAGGGTGAAACGCGGCCCCATGCGCAGCCACGCCAGCAGGTAGAAGGGCAGGTTGACGGTGAAGAAGACCGCGCCGAACGACCAGCCGGTGACATAGCTGAGCAGCACGGCGAGGCCCGCCGTCTGGCCGGTGATCAGCCCCAGATGGGTCAGCATCACCAGGCCGAGGGCACAGAGCGCGGTGCCGGTCACGAAGGCCATGGCGTCCTCGACCGGTCGGTGTCCGATCGCTGCGCGGTGCGGCTCGTTGCGGTCTGCCGCGTTGTCGGGGGTCCGGGTCATGGCCCACCGACTATGCCAGAACGCCGGACGAGAAAAGCCGCCCCGGCGCGGGGCGGCCTTGGGTCGCGGTCAGGGGCGGGCGCGGATCAGCCAGCCAGCGCCTTGTTCAGGTTCTCGTCGACCTTCTCGAGATAGCCCATGGTGGTCAGCCATTTCTGGTCCGGTCCGACCAGCAGCGCCAGGTCCTTGGTCATGTCGCCGCTCTCGACGGTGTCGACCACGACCTTCTCGAGCGTGGTGGCGAACGTCATCAGCGCGTCGTTGCCATCGAGCTTGGCGCGGTGCTTGAGACCGCCGGTCCAGGCGTAGATCGAGGCGATCGAGTTGGTCGAGGTCTCCTCGCCCTTCTGGTGCTGGCGATAGTGGCGGGTGACTGTGCCATGGGCGGCCTCGGCCTCGACGGTCTTGCCATCGGGCGTCATCAGCACCGAGGTCATCAGACCGAGCGAACCGAAGCCCTGAGCCACGGTGTCCGACTGCACGTCGCCATCGTAGTTCT
>JAGRMU010000089.1:6222-11014 GCA_020441165.1 Sedimentitalea sp. | reverse complement strand
TAGCCGCCCGACCATTTCAGCGCCGCCGCCACCATGTCGTCGATCAGCCGGTGCTCGTAGGTGATGCCCTTGGCTTTGAACTTGTCCTCGAACTCCTCCTCGTAGACCTTCTGGAAAAGATCCTTGAAGCGCCCGTCATAGGCCTTGAGGATGGTGTTCTTGGTCGAGAGATACACCGGCCAGCCGAGGTTCAGGCCGTAGTTCATCGAGGCGCGCGCGAAATCGATGATCGACTCGTCGAGGTTGTACATCGCCATGGTCACGCCCGAGGAGGGCGCGTCGAACACCTCCTTCTCGATCACCGTGCCGTCGTCGCCGACGAACTTGATGGTCAGCTTGCCCTTGCCGGGAAAGCGGAAATCGGTGGCGCGATACTGGTCGCCGAAGGCGTGACGGCCGACGACGATGGGCTTGGTCCAGCCCGGCACCAGGCGCGGCACGTTCTTGCAGATGATCGGCTGGCGGAAGATCACCCCGCCGAGGATGTTGCGGATGGTCCCGTTCGGGCTGCGCCACATCTGCTTGAGGCCGAACTCCTCGACGCGGGCCTCGTCGGGGGTGATGGTGGCGCATTTGACGCCGACGCCGTATTTCTGGATGGCATGGGCCGCGTCGACGGTGATCTGGTCGTCGGTGCGGTCGCGCTCCTCGATGCCGAGGTCATAGTATTTCAGGTCGATGTCCAGGTAGGGCAGGATCAGCTTCTTCTTGATGAAGTCCCAGATGATCCGGGTCATTTCGTCGCCGTCGAGTTCGACGACGGGGTTGTCCACCTTGATCTTGGTCATGGGCGTTGTCCCTTTGCTGTTGGTTCGGGTCTGATTTGTCGGCTCTCTAGCCGATATCCCGGCGCCGCGAAAGGTTGTATGCGGTTGTATACCGAAATGTCGCAGGATAGGCTCGGCGCGGGTCTGCGCGCCGGGCGGCCGGTCAGGGTGTAGTGCAGGAAAGGGCGGTCTGTCATGGGCAAAATGCACCGGGTCGAGATGGTGGTGGGCACGCGCGACTGCGACGCGCTCGGCCACATGAACGTGGCGCGCTACATCGACATGTGCAGCGATGCGGGCTTTGCGATGATGCGCGAGATGGGCTGGCCACCGGGCGAGGAAACCGCCGGCCGCCGCCTGTCCTTTGCCGCGGTCGACATCCGCAGCCGGTTCCGGGCCGAGCTTCTGCCGGGCGAGCGCGTCGCGGTCCTGTGCGGGGTGGCCGAGATCGGCACGAAATCGGCGCGGTTTCTCTACCTGATCCGCAAGGCGGACGGCAGGCCCGCCTTCGAGGCCGATTGGGTGTCGGTGCTCATGGACCTGCAGACCCGCCGCGCGACCACGGTGCCCGAGGCGCTGCGCGCCGATCTCGATCGCTACAGGGTTCCGGCGGATATGACTGCGGGGCCGGAGGCATAGCCGGGAACCGCCAGCCGGCAGGATCTATCCGCTTCGTGCCGAGGCCCGCTTGCGGTCGAGGAACTCCTGCGCCGCGCGCGCGGCCAGCCGTATGCGCACTTCGGTCAGGTAGGCCTCTTCGAGCGATTGCGACGAGGCCGCCAGCAGCGTGCCGACCTCGACGAACAGCCGGTCCTCGCCGGTCTCGGCCATCGCGGCGATGGTGTCTTCCGCCAGCTTCGAGGCCAGGGTTTCCAGCGTCGCCATGGCTCAGCGGCTGGTCTCGGTCAGGCGGCGCTTGACGTAGTCGGTGACGTTGCCGATCAGCGTGTCCATGTGCGGCTCCTGGAAGAAATGGTCGGCGCCCTCGATTTCCTGGTGGGTGATGGTGATGCCCTTCTGCTCGTGCAGCTTGCCGACCAGCGAGGCGGTATCGGCGGGCGGCGCCACCCGGTCGGCGCTGCCGTTGATCACCAGGCCCGACGAGGGGCAGGGGGCGAGGAACGAGAAATCGTACATGTTGGCGGGGGGCGAGACCGAGATGAAGCCGGTGATCTCGGGGCGNNCGCATCAGCAGCTGCATGCCGATCCACGCGCCGAAGGAAAAGCCCGCGACCCAGCAATGCTTGGAATTGTTGTTCATCGACTGCAGGTAATCGAGCGCCGAGGCGGCATCCGAAAGCTCGCCGATGCCCTGGTCGTATTCGCCCTGGCTGCGCCCGACACCGCGGAAATTGAACCGCAGCACGGTGAAGCCCATGTTGTAGAAGGCGTAGTGCAGGTTGTAGACCACCTTGTTGTTCATCGTGCCGCCGAATTGCGGATGCGGATGCAGCACGATGGCGATCGGCGCATCCTTTTCCTTCTGCGGATGATAGCGGCCTTCAAGGCGTCCTTCGGGGCCGGGAAAGATTACCTCGGGCATGGGTGTCCTGTCTGTTGATCGCGGCGTCCGGGATATTCTTGACGAATTCTATCGGACACCTTAGAACGGTTCTAAATGATTTCTCGGGCCGGGACGGCGCGTCATCAGGTCAGATACGCATCGACCGGCGCAACGTCAATGTTTCCGCCGAGATTCTGGGCAAGGACCGACGACGATGAAGCTTTCGACCAAGGGGCGCTACGCGATGGTCGCGCTGGCCGATATCGCGCTGCAGCCGGAGGGCGGGCTGGTGACGCTGGGCGATATCGCGCAGCGCCAGAACATCTCGCTGCCCTACCTGGAACAGCTCTTCGTCAAGCTGCGCCGCGCCGACCTGGTGGCCTCGGTGCGCGGTCCCGGCGGCGGCTACCGGCTGGCGCGCCCGCCGCACGAGATCCGTGTGGTCGACGTGCTGGCGGCGGTGGACGAGTCGGTCGACGCGATGCACAAGGGCGCCGGGGCCTCGGGCGCCTCGTCGGGCAGCCGGGCGCAATCGCTCACCAACCGGCTCTGGGAGGGGCTGAGCGCCCATGTCTACGTGTTCCTGCACCAGATCCGGCTCTCGGACGTGATCGCCAACGATCTCGCGCCATGCCCGGCCGTGCCCAACCTCTTTGCGGTGGTGGACGCGGAATGAGACCTGGGCCCACATGCCATCAAGCCCGGGGTCCGGTGTGAGCCGGGTCTATCTCGACCACAACGCCACGGCGCCGCTCAGGCCCGAGGCGCGCGCGGCGATGCTGGCGGCGATGGAGGTGGTGGGCAATCCGTCCTCGGTTCATGCCGAGGGGCGCGCGGCGAAAGCGCTGATCGAACGGGCGCGGGCGCAGGTCGCCGCCGCCTTCGGGGCGGAGGGCGCCGATATCGTGTTCACCTCGGGGGCGACCGAGGCGGCGGCCCTGGCCTGCGCCGGGCGCGACCTTCAGGGCAGCGCCATCGAACATGACGCGGTGCTGGCCTGGGTCGCGGACAGCCTGCGCGTCGGGCCGGACGGGCAGGTGGCGGTGCCCGATCCCGCCCGCTCGGTCCTGCAGATGGCCAATTCCGAGACCGGCATCGTCCAGAGCCTGCCCGAGGGGTTGGCGGTGACCGATGCGACGCAGGCCTTCGGCAAGCTGCCGGTCGCCTTCAACTGGTGCGGCGCGCAGGCCGCGCTGATCTCGGCCCACAAGCTCGGCGGGCCGAAGGGCATTGGCGCCCTGGTGCTGCGCCGCGGCCAGGAGATCCCGGCACGGATACGCGGTGGCGGCCAGGAGATGGGCCGGCGGGCGGGCACCGAGAACGTGATCGGCATCGCCGGCTTCGGCGCCGCTGCCGAGGCCGCCGCGCGCGCGCTTGCGGACGGTGTCTGGGACAAGGTCGCCGCGATCCGCGATCTGCTGGAGGAGACCCTTGCGGCATCGGCAAAGAATACTATTTTTGTCGGAAAAGATGTCGCACGGCTGCCAAACACCTTGTGTTTTGCCACGCCAGGCTGGAAAGGGGAGACGCAGGTGATGCAGATGGACCTGGCCGGCTTCGCGATCAGCGCCGGTTCCGCCTGTTCCAGTGGCAAGGTGCGCGCCAGCCGCGTGCTGCGGGCGATGGGCCTGGACGAGACCGCCGCGGCCAGCGCGATCCGGGTGTCGCTGGGGCCGGACACGACAGAGGCCGACGCCTTGCGATTTGCCGAGGCGTGGCTTGCGAAGGAACAGAAACACCGCGCCCGCGCGGCATGATGTCAGGAGGTGGCCGATGGCTGCGTTGGACAAGACCCAGGTGAAAGAGGGTGTCGATCAGGACACCGTCGATGCGGTGCGCGAGGTGGGCGGGGCCTATAAACATGGCTGGAACACCGATATCGAGATGGAATACGCGCCCAAGGGACTGACCCCGGACATCGTGCGGCTGATCTCGGAGAAGAACGAGGAGCCGCAATGGATGACCGACTGGCGGCTGGCCGCCTATGAGCGCTGGCTGACCAAGACCGAGCCGGACTGGGCGATGGTCGATTACCCGAAAATCGACTTTCAGGAGCAGTATTACTATGCCCGCCCGAAAAGCATGCAGATCAAGCCCAAGTCGCTGGACGAGGTTGATCCCAAGCTGCTGGCCACCTACGCCAAGCTGGGCATTCCGTTGAAGGAGCAGGAGATCTTGGCCGGCGTCGAAGGGGCTGCGGCGGTGCCTATGGAGGGCCGCGTCGGGGGCGCGCAAGGTGAAACCCGCAAGGTCGCGGTCGACGCGGTCTTCGACTCGGTCTCGGTCGGCACCACCTTCCAGGCCGAGCTGAAGCGGGCCGGGGTGATCTTCTGCTCGATCTCCGAGGCGATCCGCGAGCATCCCGAGCTGGTGAAGAAATACCTCGGATCGGTGGTGCCGGTCTCGGACAATTTCTACGCGACGCTGAACTCGGCGGTGTTCTCGGACGGCTCCTTCGTCTACGTGCCGCCCGGCGTGCGCTGCCCGATGGAGCTCTCGACCTATTTCCGCATCAATGCCG
>JAGRMU010000089.1:6046-6167 GCA_020441165.1 Sedimentitalea sp. | reverse complement strand
GTCTCCTATCTGGAAGGCTGCACCGCGCCCAAGCGCGACATCGCCCAGCTGCACGCGGCGGTGGTCGAGATCATCGTCGAGGAAGATGCCGAGGTGAAATACTCCACGGTGCAGAACTGGT
>JAGRMU010000089.1:5870-6009 GCA_020441165.1 Sedimentitalea sp. | reverse complement strand
ACAATTTCGTCACCAAGCGCGCCGACTGCCGGGGCGACCGGGCCAAGGTGATGTGGACGCAGGTCGAGACCGGCTCCGCGGTGACCTGGAAATATCCCTCCTGCATCCTGCGCGGCGATGACAGCCAGGGCGAGTTCTA
>JAGRMU010000089.1:1686-5836 GCA_020441165.1 Sedimentitalea sp. | reverse complement strand
CCAAGATGATCCACCTCGGCAAGAACACCAAGAGCCGGATCGTCTCCAAGGGGATCAGCGCCGGCCATGCCCAGAACACCTATCGCGGGCTGGTCACGATGCACCCCAAGGCGCGCAACGGGCGCAACTATACCCAGTGCGACAGCCTGCTGATCGGCGGCAACTGCGGCGCTCATACCGTGCCCTATATCGAGGTGCGCAACAATTCGGCGCGGGTCGAGCACGAGGCAACCACCTCGAAGGTGGACGAGGACCAACTCTTCTATTGCCGCTCGCGCGGCATGGACGAGGAAGAGGCGGTGGCGCTGGTGGTCAACGGCTTCTGCAAGGACGTGCTGCAGGCGCTGCCGATGGAATTCGCCATGGAGGCGCAGCAGCTGGTGGCGATCTCGCTGGAGGGCTCGGTTGGCTGATCGCATGTCGTGGCTGCTGGTGGCGCTGCCCCATGTGCTGACCGTCGCCGGCGGTCTGGCGGGGATCGCCTATGTCAACACCACGGCCCATGGCTCGCCGCTCTTCGGGATCGTGCTCGGCGCGCTGGCCGGGCGGCTGCTGGCCGCGCTGCTGGTCCGGGTGCTGGATCGCGCCCCGGCGCCGCGCGCGCCCGTATCGGACAAGACGCCCCGGCCGTGAGCGGATGACCGCGGCGCCGGGATGACAGGACAAGGGAAAAGAAAAATGCTGGAAATCAAGAATCTGCACGTCAAACTTGAAGAAGAGGACAAGCAGATCCTCAAGGGGGTCGACCTGACCGTCGAGGACGGCAAGGTGCATGCGATCATGGGCCCCAACGGGTCCGGCAAGTCGACCCTCAGCTATGTCCTGTCGGGGCGCGGCGGCTACGAGGTGACCGAGGGCAGCGCGGTGCTCGACGGGCAGGACCTGCTGGAGCTGGAGCCCGAGGAACGCGCCGCGGCAGGGCTGTTCCTGGCCTTCCAGTATCCGGTCGAGATCCCCGGGGTGGGCAACATGACCTTCCTGCGCACCGCGGTGAACGCGCAGCGCAAGGCGCGCGGCGAGGAGGAAATGAGCGCCGCGGAGTTCCTCAAGCAGGTCCGCGCACGCGCCAAGGAGCTGAAGATCGACGCCGAGATGCTCAAGCGCCCGGTCAATGTCGGCTTCTCGGGCGGCGAGAAGAAGCGCAACGAGATCCTGCAGATGGCGATGCTCGAGCCGAAGATGTGCATTCTCGACGAGACCGACAGCGGGCTCGACGTGGACGCGATGAAGCTGGTGGCCGATGGCGTGAACGCGCTGCGCGCCTCGGGGCGCGCATTCCTGGTCATCACGCATTATCAAAGGCTTCTGGACCACATCCAACCCGATTTCGTGCACATCATGGCCGATGGCCGCATCGTCAAGAGCGGCGGCCCCGAGCTGGCGCTCGAGGTCGAGCACAACGGCTACGCGGACATTCTGGCCGAGGTGGCGTGATGGCTCTGGCGGAACGCAGACAGGACGCGACCGAGGCCCGGCTTTCGACCCTGACGCGTCCGGCGGGCGGCTGGTCCGACGCGGCGCGGCGCGCCGCCGAGGCGCGGCTGCGCGCCATGGGCCTCGCGCAGCGGCGTGACGAGTACTGGAAATACACGCGGCCCGATGCGCTGCTCGAGCCGGAGGCGCCGAGCGCGGCGCCCCTCGCCAGTGACGAGGCGCCCAGTTTCGATGCGATCGACCGGCTGAAGATCGTCTTCGTCGATGGCGTCTTCGACGCCGAGGCCTCGGACGCGCTCGATCTCGAGGGGGTGTCGATCGAGCGCATCGCCGAGACCGGCGGGTCGGACATCCATTGGGCCAAGGATATCTACGGCGTGCTCGAGGCGCGCGGCCAGACCCCGGTGGCGCGGCCCTTTGCGGCTCTGAACACGGCCTTTGCGACGGATGGGCTGCTGATCCGGGTGACCGGACGGCCGACCCGGCCGATCAGCCTGGTCTACGAGCACCGCGCCGAGCGGTCCGACGCGATCCTGCACCACGTCCTGCGCATCGAGCCGGGCGCCGAGGTGACCATCCTCGAAAGCGGCCCCGCCGCGGCGCGGTTCAACAAGTGCATGGAGATCGACATCGCCGATGGCGGCGCGCTGCATCACGTGCGCGCCCAGGGCCGCGACCACGAGCGGCGCGCAGTCACCCACATGTTCGCGCGGCTGGGCGAGAAATCGACCTACAAGTCCTTCACGCTGACCGTGAACGGCCGGCTGACCCGCAACGAGAGCGTGGTCGAACTGACCGGCGACGACGCGGTGGCCCATGTCGCCGGCGCCTGCGTCGGGGATGGCGATTTCCACCATGACGACACGGTCTTCGTGACCCATGACGCGGTGAATTGCGAAAGCCGGCAGGTGTTCAAGAAGGTGCTGCGCAATGGCGCCACCGGCGTCTTCCAGGGCAAGATCCTGGTCAAGGCCGGCGCTCAGAAGACCGACGGCTACCAGATCAGCCAGGCCTTGATGCTGGACGAGGACAGCCAGTTCCTCGCCAAGCCNNCCCGAGCTCGAGATCTATGCCGACGATGTCGCCTGCTCGCACGGCTCGACCAGCGGCGCCATCGACGAGACCGCGCTCTTCTACCTGCGCTCGCGCGGGGTGCCGCAGGGCGAGGCCACCGACCTGCTGACCCTGGCCTTCCTCGCCGAGGCGGTGGACGAGATCGAGGATCAAGCCGTGTCCGAGGACATCCTGCGCCGGCTCGAGACCTGGCTGGCGCGGCGCCGGACCTGATGTCGGTCACCTCGGATATCGCGGCCACCTACCGGGGGCCGTCGCGGGTGATGCAGCGGCTGCTGGCGCAGGGGCCGCGCGAGGACCGGGCGCTGGTCCTGCTGATGACCGCCTGCCTGATCGTCTTTGTCGCCCAGATGCCGAGGCTGGCGCGCGAGGCGCATCTGACCGGGCAGGAGCTGAACATGCTGCTGGCCGCCAGCCTCTTTGCCTGGCTGGCGATCGCGCCGCTGCTGCTCTACGGGCTGGCCTTCCTGTCGCATCTGCTCGCGCGGCTGCTGGGCGGGCGGGGCGAGGCCTATGGCGCGCGGCTGGCCCTGTTCTGGGCGCTGCTCGCCTCGACGCCGCTGATCTGCCTGCACGGTCTGGTGGCGGGCCTGATCGGTCCGGGCCTGCAGCTGCAGATCGTCGGCGCGGCCTGGCTCGCGGTGTTTCTGCTCTTCTGGATTTCGGCTCTATTTCAGGCGGAAAGGCCCTTGTCGTGACGGCCGCCGGCTGGCGGCAACTGGCGGTGGTGTCGGTGACGGACCCGGCCGCCGCGGCGCGCGCGCTGATCGCGCTGCGCCCGCCGCGCGAGGCGCTGTGGACCGCGCTGGTCCTGGTCGCGGTGCTCAACACGCTGATCTTCGTGCTCTCCGGGATGCTGGTGCCCGGCCCGTCGCCGCTGCCGGCGATGCTGAGCAGCCCGGTGATCTATTTCGCCATCGTCGCCGGCGGCCTGGTCCTCACCGTCTATGCGATCTTCTGGACCGGCCGCGCCTTCGGCGGGCAGGGCGCGGTCGAGGATATCCTGGTGCTGATCGTCTGGATGCAGTCGCTGCGGGTGCTGGTCCAGGTCGCGGCGCTGGTGCTGGTGCTGACCGCGCCGCTGCTGTCGGCGCTGCTGGTCTTCGCCGCGGCGCTGATCGGGCTCTACATGCTGGTGCATTTCATCGATCAGGCCCACCGGTTCGGCTCGCCCGGGCGCGCCATCGGGGTGCTGATCGCGTCGGTCCTGGCCATCGTGCTGGGGCTTTCCGTCCTGCTGTCGCTTCTGGCGGGACCGATCCTGGGGGTCTCGAGCCATGTATGATGTCGCCAAGATCCGCGCCGATTTCCCGATCCTGTCGCGACAGGTCAATGGCAAGCCGCTGACCTATCTGGACAACGGCGCCTCGGCCCAGAAGCCGCAGGTGGTAATCGACGCGGTGACCCGCGCCTATGCCGAGGACTATTCCAACGTCCATCGCGGCCTGCATTACCTCTCGAACCTCTCCACCGAGAAATACGAGGCGGTGCGCGGCACCATCGCGCGCTTTCTCGGCGCCGGCAGCGAGGACGAGATCGTGATGAACACCGGCACCACCGAGGGCATCAACATGGTGGCCTATGGCTGGGCGATGCCACGGATGCAGGCCGGCGACGAGATCGTGCTGAGCGTGATGGAGCA
>JAGRMU010000089.1:0-1649 GCA_020441165.1 Sedimentitalea sp. | reverse complement strand
GGGCGTGGTGCTGAAATGGGTCGAGGTGGACGCCGCCGGCGCGCTCGACCCGCAAGCGGTGCTCGACGCGATCACCCCGCGCACGAAGCTGGTGGCGGTCACGCAGGTCTCGAACGTGCTGGGGACCGTGGTCGACGTCAAGGCGATCACCGAGGGCGCCCATGCGCGCGGCGTGCCGGTGCTGGTCGACGGAAGCCAGGCGGCGGTGCACATGCCGGTGAACGTCTCCGAGATCGGCTGCGATTTCTACGCGATCACCGGGCACAAGCTCTACGGCCCCTCGGCCTCGGGCGCGATCTACGTGCGCGCCGAGCGGTTGGCCGAGATGCGCCCCTTCATGGGTGGCGGCGACATGATCCGCGAGGTCACCCGCGAGGCGGTGAGCTACAACGATCCGCCGATGAAGTTCGAGGCCGGAACCCCCGGCATCGTCCAGATGATCGGCCTCGGCGCGGCGCTCGACTATCTCACCGAGCTGGGGATGGAGGCCATCGCCGCCCACGAGGCGAGCCTGCGCGACTATGCCATGACACGGCTTCAGGGCCTGAACTGGCTGAGCATCCAGGGCACCACGCCCGACAAGGCCGCGATCTTCAGCTTCTCGATGGACGGGCCCGCCCACCCGCACGACATCTCGACCGTGCTCGACAAGAAGGGCGTCGCGGTGCGCGCCGGCCACCATTGCGCCGGCCCGCTGATGGCCTATCTCGGGGTCACCGCCACCTGCCGCGCCTCCTTCGGTCTCTACAACACGCGCGAGGAGGTCGACACGCTGATCGAGGCGCTGGAACTGGCGCACGAACTTTTCGCCTGATGCAAAGCGCGAAGCTCCGGATTTTGCGATTGCGGCCTGCCGGGCGCGCCGCTATACCCCGCCCGACGCACCCGTAGCTCAGCTGGATAGAGCGCTGCCCTCCGAAGGCTGATGTCAAGGGTCCCTTGTGTAAAGACGAGTAAAAATAAACGTTTAGGATCAGTGGTTTGCGGGGTTGCCGATCTTTGCTTTAATCCCGCGGAAAATTGAAGTAAGCACTGCGTAAGCAGTTTGCACCCGTAGCTCAGCTGGATAGAGTGTCGCCCTCCGAAGGCGAAGGTCACAGGTTCGAATCCTGTCGGGTGCGCCATAACTCTTCCACCGGACTGAATTTCCTCTAACACCTTGAAGGGAAAGGCAGTTTTTGGTGTTCGAAGAACCTGATTCTGGCTATACGCAACCGGCTCCAAAAAGGCCAATCTGAGCACCGTCCTACGCCACACCAAGTCCGCCTTTTCCAAAATATTCCAAGGACTTGATAGAAACTGGAGGGCGTGTTCGAACGACTCCTCCATGGTGTAGCGTGGTTTGCCCACTGAAGTCAGCTTCTCTTCCAAGAGCAGCTTTTGCTTTTCCAGACACGAAATCCGCTGCTCGTAGCGCCCGACAACACTCATGTTGTCGGTTTCAACGATGCGATCTAGCAGACTTTCGACTTGCTTCTCGACCTTGTGGATATCTTTCTTGAGCGATGCTGCGTCCTGATCTGCTTGTGAGCTGCGCAGCGTCCAGACGTCATCGAACATGGCCTTGGCGAGCTTGTACAAGCCCTTGGACGGCTGGAGACGCCTCAATAGAGCCTCGAAGTCGCTTTTAGAGCACGTTGCGTCTAATC
>JAGRMU010000478.1:2915-3416 GCA_020441165.1 Sedimentitalea sp. | reverse complement strand
CGATCTGCGTCAGGTGATGGGCAGCGGCCCGGCGGGCAGGATCACCCACGACGATCTCGACGGCTTTCTCGAACGCGGCCCGACGCGCGAGACCGGCACCCGCCGCCCCGACCCGTCGGTGACCGAGGAGGAGATCCGCGGTCTGCGCAAGCGCATCGCCGCGCGGATGTCCCAGGCCAAGGCCCGCATCCCGCACATCACCATCGTCGAGGAGATCGACGCCACCGATCTCGAGGCGCTGCGCACCGCGCTCAACGCCGATCACGCCGCCACCCGCGGCCGGCTCACCCTGCTGCCCTTCGTGATGCTCGCCATCGTCGAGGCGGTAGCCGAGCAGCCGCGGCTGAACGCGCGCTTCGACGACGAGGCCGGGGTGCTGCGCAGCTATGGCGGGGTGCATGTCGGCATCGCCACCCAGACCCCGGGCGGGCTGGTCGTGCCGGTCCTGCGCCATGTCGAGGCGATGACGCTCTGGGACGCGGCGGCGGAACTGGCGCGGCT
>JAGRMU010000478.1:2415-2718 GCA_020441165.1 Sedimentitalea sp. | reverse complement strand
ATCTCCTGCGCCTTCGATCACCGGGTCATAGACGGCTGGGACGCGGCGGTGTTCGTGCGCAAGCTCAAGACGCTGCTCGAGACCCCGGCCATGCTGTTCGTGAGAGGATAGGCCGATGGAGACCATCGAAACCGACCTGCTGGTGATCGGCGCCGGACCGGGCGGCTATGTCTGCGCGATCCGCGCCGGCCAGCTCGGGGTGGCGACGGTGATCGTCGAGCGGGCGCAGCCCGGCGGCACCTGCCTGAACGTCGGCTGCATCCCGTCCAAGGCGCTGATCCACGCCGCCGACCGCTTCGCCGC
>JAGRMU010000478.1:1698-2354 GCA_020441165.1 Sedimentitalea sp. | reverse complement strand
CGCACCGTCGCCTGGAAGGACGGCATCGTGCGCCGGCTCAATTCGGGCGTTGCCGGGCTGCTCAAGAAGGCCGGGGTCAAGTCGGTGCAGGGGCAGGCGCGCTTCGTCGACGGCAAGACGGTGCGCGTGGCCTCGGAGATGGGCGAACAGACGATCCGTGCCCGCCGGATCGTCATCGCCACCGGCGCGCGGCCGGTCGAGCTGCCCGATCTGCCTTTCGGCGGCGCGGTGCTCTCCTCGACCGAGGCGCTGGCGCTGACCGCGGTGCCCGAGACCCTGGCGGTGGTCGGCGGCGGCTATATCGGGCTCGAGATCGGCAGCGCCTTCGCCCGGCTCGGCGCCGAGGTGACGGTGATCGAGGCCAGCCCCGGCATCCTGCCGCAATACGACGGCGAGCTGACCCGGCCGGTGGCCGACGCGCTCCACGCCCTCGGGGTGCGGGTGCTCACCGAGGCCCGCGCCACCGGCCATCGTGCCGACACAGGCGAGATGAGCGTCGAGACCGGCGCCGGCAGCGAACGCATCGCCGCCGAAAAGGTGCTGGTCACGGTCGGGCGCAGGCCCGATTTCGAGGGGCTTGGGCTCGAGGAGCTTTCGCTCGCCATGTCCGGCCCGTTCCTGCGCATCGACGACGCCTGCCGCAGCTCGATGCGCGA
>JAGRMU010000478.1:320-1527 GCA_020441165.1 Sedimentitalea sp. | reverse complement strand
GCGGCCCGCGCCGCCGGACACCGGACCCGGATCGGCCGCTTCCCGCTGGCCGCCAACGGCCGCGCGCTCACCCTTCACGCCCCGGCCGGCTTTGTCCGCGTGGTGGCGCGCGAGGACAATCACCTGATCCTCGGCATCCAGGCGGTGGGCAGCGGCATCGCCGAACTCGCCGCCGCCTTCGCGGCTCTGATCGAGATGGGCGCGCGGCTCGAGGACGTCGCCGGCATCGTGCATGCCCATCCCACCCAGGGCGAGGCGCTGCACGAGGCGGCCCTGGCCGGGCTCGGCCACGCGCTGCACATCTGACGCGCCGCGCGCCGACCGGTCAGAACCCGCTTACCGCCGGCAGCCAGGTCGAAAGGATCGGCAGGAAGGTCAGCAGCAGAAGCACCGCGATGCTGGCCAGAAAGAACGGCGGCAATTCGCGGATCAGCGCTGCGGGCGGAAGATTCGCCGCTCCCGAGACCACGAAGATCAGCGCCCCCACCGGCGGCGTGGTCAGGCCCGGCGTCAGGTTGACGATGACCACGATCGCGAAATGGTTGGGATCGATCCCCAGCGAATGATTGATCGGCACCAGGATCGGCACCAGGATCATCACCCCCGGCAGCGGGTCGGGCTCGTACAGCAGGCCGCGCAATGGTATTCCAGGCAAGTCCTACGGGACCTGCATGCAATTGGCTGGGACGGCGAGAGCCCAGTCGCTGTCATTTCGGATGGGGAACCCGCATTGCCTGATCTCGTGCGCCTCGCCGTCGGCGGGCAGGTCCATCATTCAACAATCACGCAAGGCCTTTCTGGTTGCCGATAGCTCGAAGCTGACGAGAAAAGCACCGGCGAAAATCGCATCTCTTTCAGAACTGCAGGCCTTTTTCACGGCCCAGTCGAGGCCCGCCAGACTTGCCGATCGGTGCCGCAATTGGGGCGTCATCGTCATTGTCGCTGGCCAATAACGTCGACCCCGCCCAGACGCGTTGAAACTGCCCTACTCCGGGCTGAGAAAGACGCGCTCGTCCTCTGCGGGGTTTGGCCGGATGGCGCGATAGGCATGCCAGGTGCCATGGCCCAGCAGCGGAAAAACGACGACCAGCCCGACAAGGCCGGTCAGCACCGACAGGGCGAAGAACGTCAGCACGATTGCGCCCCAGATCATCATCACGAACAGGTTGTTCCAGACCAGCGCCAGGCTGATCGCCATGGCCGACAG
>JAGRMU010000478.1:0-235 GCA_020441165.1 Sedimentitalea sp. | reverse complement strand
CCACCAGCAGGATCGCCCAGCCGGTCGGGGTAAACAGCAGCATCGGCGCAAGATCCGCGGTGCCCGGAAACGGCTTCACGCCGAAGAACAGGGCGTAGATCAGAACTGCGGCGCGGATCCAGAGTGTGAAGAGCATCAGCAGGATCAGGCCCAGGAACAGGCCTTGATAGCGCGATTTCGGCCGCATCATCAGCATTTGCCGGAATCGCGTCGTCTTGCCCCGCTCAAGGCGGCG
>JAGRMU010000477.1 GCA_020441165.1 Sedimentitalea sp. | reverse complement strand
CAACGCCCGCCTGCACAGCGCCATTGGCTACGTCACGCCGCAAGAAGCAGAGGAGGCCTTCTATGCAAGCTTGAACGCTGACGAAAAAGTAGCCTAATCATTGAACCAGAACATCTCCGGTAAACCCGGGGCGCTTCAAGGCGGGAGATCGTCGAATCCCGAAATATCCTCGCACAGAGTTCAGCGTGTTCATGCAACCGGAAAGCGCCGTAGCGCGGGTCCACGGTGAACCGCGGCATGGGATGATTGCTCGCGAGAAGGCGCTCGCCAAGCGGTTTTCCGGCATTTCCTGGTTTCTCGCATTTTCTTCTTCGTCTCCGCGCGAACCGGCCAATATCGTCTTCGACCAGGGCAGACGCCGGAAAGGAAAGACAACCGAAACGATCTGTCAGACGGACCTGCGCGTCCAGGATGCGAGACGCGCCGGCCCAGCCCGACAGAAGACACCGTTCTCCGGACTTGAATCGACCCGAATGTCGAGCTCAACCCAACACTCTGGAGATGGCATGTTTTACAGCAAGATCACGGCGAACGAGAACGCAACCCCCTGGCCCAATGACGAAATCGCCCTGCGTCATTTCATCGCCGAGCACTCCGAGGCCCTGGCCCACAGCGCGACCCTGCTGGCCGGTCGCACGGGTGCCCGCATCGTCAGCGACATCATCGACGGTCTTTCGGGTGATCGGCCGCTCACCCGCCGCCTGCGCCTGCGGCTGTTCGAGCTGAGGGGCATCCTGGCGCTCGAGCACGCCCATGATGACGTCCAGGGCGACGCCGACCATTGCGCCTTCCTCGATCCCGAGGACCCGGTGATCGACGAGATCTGCCTGCTCACCGATCAATACGGCGATGCTCTCGCAGCCGCCGGGCTGGCCGACCCGCGCGGGATGCGCGCACCGGCCTGACCCCGCCTCGCGACCACACCGCCCCCGGGCTCCTGCGGCGGCGGTGTCTTGAACCGGTTCAGACCGCAGCCGTCGCTGCGGGCCGGGCACCAAGGAGACCATCGATGACGACAATGAACCCCGACACCACCGCGACCGATCCGCGGGCGTTGGATGCCGCGCTGGATGTTGCGACATTCCTCCGGCGACACGGCGCTGGCCTTTGCGACCTGCTGGAAGCCCTCGGGCAAGCGGAGGCGTTCGAGGCTCTTTGTGACCTCAATGCGCAAGGCGACCATGCGCAGCCTGATCCCCAAGTGTCTCAGGCTGCGTTGCAACGGATCGTTCACCAGCTCGGTCAGATGCCTGTCAGCCATGTCGACCGGATCACCCGCGCCGCCCGCCTCGATGTCGACGCCGCTCTGCGCTGGTACGGCGCCCGGTTGACGGACCTGCTGGCTGCCTTCCCGGATCAAGCCGCCCGGGCTGCATAGCTCCGGTGGATCGCGGCTGCGGCGCACCGCGCGGAGCTGTCCGCAGTCGCGACATCGAAACCACGGGCCGCGGCAGTCCCGCGGCCCTCTGCCGGATGGGTTGCAGATTGCCCGTCGTCGGGGCGACGGTCATGCGCCTGGCGGCGTCCACCGGCGGTGAAGCCGATGCGCAGGGTTGAGACCCCGCCCGGTTCTCTTGCACCCTGGCTCGGGGCGGGCGCTCTTGCGATGTGCCGCGGATGCCATGGATGCCGCGGCAAACCAGGATCGCGCGCCGTGCGGAGAATTCCCGGGCTGCGCATCCATGTCGACAGCCCGGCGGCGCGATGCCACCGCGCGTCGCAGATCTCGCGCCTCGCCAGGCTCTCCATGGAGCCGCCTGCGCGGCCGGAAAGGGCGAGCGGACCCCGCCGGAAGACGGCCCGGCAGCGCCAGGTAAATATCTGAAATCTTGACCGGATCACCCCGGAGACCGATTTTTCGAAAAACTTTCTTCCGGTGTGGCGCAGGTAGACCCAGTTCCTGAAAAACAGGAGCTGGCACATGTCAAAGCACGAAACCTTCGTTTCGAAGCCCGTATCCACCGCCGAGGTTTCCGGCATCGCGCTGGCAGAGCATCTGGGCGTGTCTCGCAACCGCGTTGCCGCCATTGCCGCCAGATTCGGCCTCGCCAGGGTCGACCGCGGCTTCCGGAAATTCGACGTCCTCCGCAGGATCCACGGCATTGAACCCATGCTGTTGCAACCGGCCTTGGTGGCGCTCAGGGACCAGCATAGTCGCGCCATCGCAGGCGTCGATAGCGCCGAGCCAGAGACGCTGTGCATGATCGAGGAACTGGCGGATATCACCGATCTTGCCCAAACCATCTGGGACCAGGGACTGGTGCACCTGACGGATCTGGCGCCAGAATACGGCTACGCGTACGATCCTTTTCGCAAGAAGCTGAAATCGGGCAGCATCAACCTGCCTCCCGTTCGCCCCATCGAGCTTTCGAAGAACCGGGTGATGTACCGCCGGCTCGACGTCGTCCTGTGGCATCGGCATGGTATCGTCCTCGACCTGCCGAAGGCCGTCACCACGTCGCCCGGCCGGAAAGCGACGTCGGTCCCGGAGCCCGGGAAATCTACCCTCATGACAGCACCTGACACGGACGCCATGACCGAGGCCGTCTTCGCCACGGCGATCGCCGCCGCCGACGAAAAAAGCGGATTTCCCGCGCCACCTGACCCTTCTGCGGACGCGATGCACGAACCGCGGCTCTAAGCGAAACTCCCGTCCCTTTGGGGTACGGGGAAAATGATCGGAGTTTCGCTTCGCCTGCACAAGAAACGGCCAATATGCACAATAAGCGGTTTTTCGCGCCGCCCCTGACAGACCTCAAGGACACCATGACCGAGACAATTCTTGCCACACCGCCCGACGCCATTTTCCATGTCAATACGCAATCGGCGACCGCCAACAGCGCCCTGACCCGCGCCATCCAGTCCGCCCATGGCGGACGCCAACCGATGGATTTCGAAGACGTCAGGCTCTGGACGGCAGAGCACAAGCCGCACGACCTGCAGCACGTGAACGTGTTTCTGAACACCTGGGGCTACGGCCCGGCACATCTGCTCTCGCTTTCCAGCGATGCGCCGGACAAGAACACGCCTGCACCGCGCGCATTCGCGAGCCTGCTGGAATGGTACGACGCCGCCTTCCCCAAATCGCGCCGCGGGTTGCACCCGCGCCTCGATCTCGGCGTGTCGCTCGACCGCTACAAGAAGATCCGTGAGGGCGTCCGCCGCTCGATCCTTGGTTGCATGGGAGCCTATGAGCAGCGGGCCGAGCGGAATGCCCTGCGGGATGGCTGGGCTGACGTGCTGGCGCTCCTGCAACCGCTCACCGAACACGAGGGCCCGCTCGACAAGCGAAGCTTCAGCCTGCTGAAGACCTTCGCCGACATCGCACGCCGGGCCAGTCTCGAGCCGTGGCAGCTCACCGCGGACATGTTCGATGTGCTGGACGAGGTCTTCGTCACCTCCGAGGAGCGGGAACTGACCAGGCGGGCGATCCGGACGCTCAACCAATGGAGCGGGATCGTCGATTTCAACGATCTGTTGCCGGCGACGCCCATTCCGCCCCTCCCGGCCCGCCGCCTGGCGGATCGACATCAACACGAGCAAGATCCACAACACCGTCACCCAGGCGACGATCGATTCCTACCGGGCCGCGCTGCGCTATCATGTCAAGCTGCTGCCCTATTGCCCACCGGATCCCGATACCGCCTATGACCGGCCGGTCACCGACCTGGAGACCGTCAACGATGTGGATGCATTGTTTGCGCCCGAGCACGTCTCGGCGACGATCCGGGCCACCGAGGACCGCGAACACCTGGCATCGGCGGTGCAGGCAGACAGCGCGCTTGGCTACTACAAGACCCTCCGGCTGATCCTCGGCCGCAACGCCGATGCCTTCGATCCCGGCTGCATCGCAGAGATCACGCGACGCCTCAAATCGAGCGAGTATTTCAAGGATGTCGACAGGGATGAAATGCCCGAGCACATCCAGGCCTGGTGCCGCGACCTCGTGAATGATCCCCAGACGGAGCGCCGGTTTCACAACCTGCATCGGATCTTCCGTGCGAAGGCCGAACAAGTCATCGACGGCGCGCGGGATGCAGACGGCCATTTCGACGCGGGCCATCTTGGCGACCGGGACCGCCTCCGCGTGATCCGCCTCGGGGTCTGCGCCGCGGTCTGCGCCATCGTGCTGACGGGCAGGCCACTGCGCCTGCGCAACGCGATCTGGCTGCGCTACCGCGGTCGCCGGGCCAACATCAACCCGAAGGCAGGCTGGGAGTTCTTCATCCCCGCCGAGGAAGCCAAGGCTGGCGTGAAGATCCCGGAGATGTCGCCGCGCGCGGACCGACAGGGTCCGGATGTACTCGATTGGTATCTCAGAGAGATCCGACCTCTGATCGATCCGGACAACAAGAGCATCTACCTCTTCGCGTCGATTCAGACGGCCGGAGGCCGAATGAATCCGTCGACGTTTCGAAATTGGTTTCAATCCGCCGCCAATGACGCCGGCATCCCGATGACCTTCCACAGATTCCGGCACGGGTTCGCCTCGATCTTGATCCGAGAAGGCGAGAGCATGAGGATCATCGCCGACATGCTTGCCAACACGGTGGGCGTCTGTGCGACGCGCTACGCCTTTCTCGACCCCGATCGAAGCGCCCGCCAGGCGCAAGAGGCGATGACGCGCGCCGCAGACAAGGCAGAGCGCAGGATCCGGAAAGGAGGGCGCAGATGAGCCCCCGCATCCGTGCCATCCTGCGTGCGCCGCACATGGCCGGCGTCGCGCGATTGCCTGGCATTGAAAAGGCCACGGCGGTGGAACTCGAAGCTCTGGAGCCGTTCATCGGGTTCTGTGCACGGCACCGCGTCGCGGCACCCACCGCCCCCGACATCCGGGCATTCCTGACCCTGGCCATTCCGCCCAGGCCCGCGGATGCCAGGGCCGTCGACGCCTGGCAGACCGATTGGCTGGGCCAGGTCGAAAACCTCGAGCGGGGATTGCAAAGCCTCGGATTCAGCGCGGCGCTGATCGCGGCCACGAGCTCTGTGGGCGAGGAATTTCGGCATCGCGCCCTCTACCGGGGTCACAACCACGGAATCCGCCGCTCCTATCGCCGTACGGTCTCATTCCCGGTCGAGGGTCTGCCGGGGGCATGGCAGGACACCCTGCGCCGCTTGCGTCGCGACCGGACCTACAGCGTGTCGATCCTCGGCCGCATGGAAAGCCGGCTCGGCATGTTCGCCTGGTCCGCGGATCGGGCCGGGCTGCCAGTCGATCTGGAAGATGCGGAAGCCGAATGCGCGCTCTATGACGACCTGATCGACCGCTCGACGTCCAGGGCCGTCAGGAACGGGGAGGACCCCGCCGCCGCGCAGCCGAGATGGGCCTATTTGCGCAGCACCGCCGAGGAGCTGAAGCGCTTCGGTTCCCATTTCGGCGTGACGGACGCGACCATGGACCGGCTCGATCGGAACTACCGCGGGTTTACGAGCCTGGAGAACCGGCAGACACCCCTCAAGATGTTCGCGGCCCTGCAGGCGCCGACGCTGCCTGTCACCCTCGCCGAAGCCCGGATCCAGCTCGACGAGGCCCGTGCCGCATCCAACCCCGCGCACCGCCACCAGCGCCGCCTGAAGGCCTGCGCCCGAGGCATCACCGTCGCCTGCCCACCGCGCGCGCGATGTCGTCGATCGCTTGTTCTGGGGCGACGGCGTGTTCTACCGTCCGCACGACAACAGCTACGCCTTCCATTATTCCCAGTCGAAGGTCGGCGAGGTGCTCAACATGCGCTTCGAGCCCGGTTTCAACCGGTTCTTCGACGCCCTGCTGCTCGGCGACAACGATCCGCGCTACCTTCCGCAGATCCGCGACCAGGCCATCGCGCAGCGCCGCCCGATATTCATGCGCTACGAGGGCGAGCCCGTCGCCTATGGCTGGTTCGGGCGGGTCTGGGACGAGGCGATCGGGTCCTCGAGCCACCTCGCCCGGACGCTGCTGCAGACCTTCCTTGCCGACCTGGGCGAGCCCGGCTTCGCGTACGGCCAGCGCGCCCTCGGCCATCGCGGCGATCGGATGATCGAAAAATACCGAGACGAGATTGCGAGGCAGCTTTCCGCCCGGCTGGCCTCGGATGCATTTGCCACCCGGGCGGCAGCATTTGCCAACGATGACATCAAGGAGTTGCTTTGGACATGAACAGCATGAACACGATCTCGAACATCGACACCGTCCCGGAAGAGCGCAGGACCGTAGTCACTCTCCAGGACGTCGGCGACGTTCTCGAAGACGCCGCCGGGAGCGGGATGCCCAGCATCGCGGACTGGCCGCATCGGGCCGTGGATTTCCGGATAATGGAGAGAATCCTGGAGGGGCTGGATCACCCGGTCGAGGCGTTCGGGACGTTGTTTCCGACGAAATGGAGACATGTTCCTCCCGAGATCCGCCACCGGATCCCCGGCAATCCGGTGGTCAACCACATGCGGCTCGTGGCGAGATTCAAGCGGGTCATCGGGCTGCTGCGTCCCGACATCGATCCCTGGTCAGCCTTGCGGCTGCTGGCCGATGTGGAACTGCCGACAAATAGCTTCCTCATCGGCGAGGTTCAGGGGCGAGCCGGAAGGGATGGATTGAATCCCATCGACATCGACAGCTCCTGGATTGCCGAGCGACTCGCCGACATCCGTCCGGAGCATGAAACGCAGCACCGGGGACGATATCACTACCTGGTCCGATTGTCGCAGAGACCACGGGTTCGGCATTCAGGTCTTCTGCGCATGGACCTGTCGCTGCCGGAGACGATACGACAGCGGCAGCGTGCGGTCGTGTTGCCGAACTGGTTGCAGGAAATCAGCGATAGGAACGGGCAACCCGCGCGCAATGCTCTCGACCGGCTGTGGCGCACGATCCAACATCATGGACTGGAAGCAGCCTGTCCGGACGACATCATGGAATTGATCGCAGCGGGCAAGCTGCACCATGCTGCGGCCCAATGCGTGGAACCGATCAAGTCGTCGACCTGGCGCACCTATATCCAGCGGACGCGAAAGGCATTGCGCCCTGTCGTCATATGACCGTGGCTCTACACGCGCACGGCTTGACACGTCGACGGGCCGTGAAAGCCGCCAAGACCTTGCACGCGCCCGAGCATGGATGCGACCATGGGTCGAAGATCACCCGACCTCGGACAGCGACCAGCTGCTGACGGGCGCAGGCAATCGATCTGACGGGCTTCACCGGCCCCGCCCGGCTCCTCTCGGCGAGAGCCGGGCGGGCCCGGTGCAGTCCTGGAGAACCCTTATGGCCGAACCAAATTCCGATGACATCTTTGCAATTCGATCCGAGATCGACCTCAGGGGGCCGGCGGGACGGACGATCACCATGATCGAGACGACCGGTGACGGCGTGGTCCGACCGGCTCTGCACGCGCTGGCGATGCAAGCCGCCGACGTCTGGCCGGGACAATGGCGGATCGCGTCTCTTTGCGCAGCGCCGGTTTGTCCGGCCCCTGCGGGCGGAGCGCCCCGATCTGGCAGGGCATACCTCGATCGCGTCGATCTGATGCGGGCGCAGGCCGACGAGGCCGGCATTGACGGAGCCGAGTGGCTGCGCGAGATGCCGGTGGGCTGGCTGCCGGTTCTGGAAACTGCGGTGGCGGGCCTGGCGGCGCTCAAGTCGCGCCCTGACAATCGGCCGGCGGTTCTGCGGATCGCCCAGGCGAAAGAAAAAATGGGCACCTTGCGGTTCTATCTCGATGCGACGGGAAGCCGGGAGTTCCAGGCCAGGGTCTTCCAGATCGCGAATTGGGCGGAACTCTGCAGCCAGAACCGGTGCATGCTGACCGGCATGCCCGGCCGGTTGCGCGAGGGCGAGTGGCTGCTGACGCTGTCGGACGAGGCGCTTCGGCTGCGGATCGCCGACCCGGACAGCTTCGCCGCCCGCCTCTATCCTGTCTGATGCCGCGTTCCCAGACGATAGATCGTCGGACGGCATCGGCCACTGGCAACCCGCTGCATACGGCGATGAACGGGTGAGAAGATGGCAATATCCCAATCGGGACACCCCGGGTCGGGGTATTGTCGTCGCGCCAGAATAGCCCCGGCATCTTTTTTGCAGAAAATCCAGGAGTCATGTTTCCGCGCTGAAAGGAACGATCCCATCTAAAACATACGACGGAGGCGTATATCCCGCCGTCGTTTTCAAATGCACCTCGCCGGACAGAAAGGAGCGAAGGCCGCGTTCGGACAGCATCGGCGGAACGCACGGCGAGACGGAAATATGCCATCAGAACTGGGCAGCGCGCTGCTGGGAGCCGATCACTCCCCGATGGTTGACATGGTCGTTGAACCATGACCGGCATTCGCGAGCGACGCGCGTTGCATACACCCTGTCGGAGGAAGCCGACCATGGCGGTCTTCCGATCTCTATCATATGACGAACTCGTCAGCGCGTCCCAAAGACGATGACGACCCGGCGACGGGCCTGAAGCTGAAGCGGTTTGCAAGCGTGACCTGATGCAGGTGATCGTCCCGGTCCGCGGACCGCCGCGGGACGCTACCATTTGGCTCGCCTGCTTGCCGGGCTTCTTGCTGCATGTGCAGGTTTTGTCCGTTGAACCCGGCCGGGTTTGCGGGAGCAACGTCGTTCGTGTTCTAGAGCACGTTGCGACCTTTCCG
>JAGRMU010000476.1 GCA_020441165.1 Sedimentitalea sp. | reverse complement strand
CGAGGCCGAACTTGCGCCGCCGGATGGTCTCCAGCGGCGTGGCGACGGCGCCGGTGCGGTCCGAGACGGCGACACCGATGGTCCGCTCGCCCAGGTCCAGCCCGAGCAGCGCCGCCCCCGCGGGGCAGGCGGCGGCGAACCCCTCGAAGGCGTCATGGATCATTCCGCCACGCCCGCCTGTTCGGCCGCGCTCCGGATCATCGCAAGGGCGGCGTCGTTGCCCGCAAAGACCTGCCGCGCGTTCTGCAGGATCGCGCCGGCCCGCTCGGTCTGGCCCAACACGCCAAGCGCGCCGATCAGCCGCGCCCAGTCCTCGGGCGGGCCGCCCTCGCTGGCCAACCGGTCCGAGAGACGCTCGACCATGGTCTCGATCATCTGCGCGCGGTCCTCGGCGCTCATCTCGCCGGCGGCCTCGATATCGGCGGCCGAGGGGCCGGGGCCGGCCTCGGGCGCCAGGGCGAACTCGACGCCGGCGCGCATCGCCATCTCCTCGATCTGCACCCGGATCGGGCCCAGCCAGGGGGCATCGGCGGGTCCCTCCTGCAGCAACGCCTCCCAGATCCGGAAGGCCTTGTCCGGTCGACCGGTCTGCGCCTCAAGCAGGCCCCAGTAATAGCGCGCCCGCCCGTTGGCCGGATCGCCGGCCAGCGCCGCGCGCAGCTCCGCCTCGGCCTCGGGCGAGACATAACCGCCCGCCGCGAGGATCAGCAACTCGCCCAGATCGGCATGATCCTGCGGCGCGGCCCCGTCACCCTTCAGGCGCAGCACCTCGGCCTGCGCGGCGGCCGCCGCGGCGAAATTGCCGCTCGCCGCCTCGTTGCGCGCCAGCAGCAGCTGCCCCTGCAGATCGTCGGGGCGCTTCGCCACCGCCTCGCGCAGCTTGGCCAGAAGGGCAAGATACTCCTCGCTGAGCCCGGATGCCGGCGGGGCCGGGGGCAGGCTGGCCTCGGCCTCGGCCTGTCCGGGCCGGCTGGCGCGGGCCTCGGCGGCCAGCTCGATGCGCCGCTCCAGCGACAGATCGCCATAGCCCGGCGCGCCCAACGCGTTGTAAAGGGCGAGGCTTCCCGCCAGCAGCGCGATCCCCAGCGCCAGGCCCATCCCGAGGGTCAGCGCCCGCGGCTGGCCGGCGCCGGCGGCCTCGGCCCGAAGCTCGGCATCGGCGGCCAGGATCCGGCGCGAGACCTCGGCGCGGATGCGCTCGGCGTCGCTGGCGGCGATCACGCCGCGCTCGACGTCGCGGTCCACGTCGCGCAACTGCTCGCGATAGACCCGCAGATCGTAGGCCGCCGCCGGCTCCGCGCCGGCCCGCCCGCGCGCCAGCGCCAGACCCAGAAGGGCCGCAACCGCCAGGGCCAGGGCCGAGATGATGATCCAGAAACTCATGCTCTCTCCCGCATTCGCGCCTGATGTAGCCATCCGGGGCCGCGGGCAAAAGGGCCAAATCGGCGCAGCGCGCGCCGCTTGCCCCGGTTTTGGGGCCGATCTGGCGAAACCGGGGCGATATGCCGCCGCAGCGATCGGTTTTTTGGAGGCAGAAGCGCAAACCATCCGCTACAGTCGACCTGTCACGATTCCTGCCCGAGGCTTGCCCATGAAACGCTATTCCGCCTTTGCGATCGCACGCGAAGCGCTGCGCAATCACACCGGCTGGACACGGGCCTGGGCCTCACCCGAGCCGAAAAGCCGCTATGACGTGGTGATCGTCGGCGCCGGCGGGCACGGGCTGGCCACCGCCTATTATCTCGGCAAGAATTTCGGCATCACCAATGTCGCGGTGCTGGAAAAGGGCTGGCTGGGCGGCGGCA
>JAGRMU010000475.1 GCA_020441165.1 Sedimentitalea sp. | reverse complement strand
CCGGGTCTGAACTTCGCCCCCTGGCCGGTGGTCAGCGCCGAGGTGATCCCGGTCACCCGCGAGCAGACCGAGGATATCGGCGTCGGCACCCGCGGCTCGGATGCCGGGCTGATGCTGACCGGCGACGAGAACGTGGTCGATATCGACTTCCAGGTGGTCTGGAACATCAATGACCCCGCCGAGTTCCTGTTCAACCTGCGCGATCCGGTCGCCACCATTCGGGCGGTCTCGGAATCGGCGATGCGCGAGATCATCGCCAAGTCCAATCTGGCCCCGATCCTCAACCGCGACCGCGGCGTGATCGCGCAGCAGCTGCAGGACCTGATCCAGCTGACGCTCGACAGCTACAACAGCGGCGTGAACATAATCCGCGTCAACTTCGACCGCGCCGATCCGCCGGAATCGGTGATCGACGCCTTCCGCGACGTGCAGGCCGCCGAGCAGGAGCGCGACCGGCTGCAGAACGTCGCCGACGCCTATGCCAACCGGGTCCTCGCGGAAGCGCGTGGCGAGGCGGCGCAGGTTCTCGAAGAGGCGGAAGGCTATCGTGCCCGCGTGGTCAACGAGGCCACCGGTGAGGCCAGCCGCTTCTCGGCGGTGCTCGGGGAATATGCCAAGGCCCCGGAAGTGACCCGCAAGCGGCTCTATCTGGAGACGATGGAGCAGGTGCTGGGCGACATGGACCTGATCATTCTTGACGAGAACACCAGCGGCTCGGGCGTCGTGCCCTACTTGCCCCTGACCGAGCTGCGTCGCAGCGGAACGCCGGAGTCGAATTGATGCGCAAGACAACCTTCATCCTGCCGGCCGTGGTGATCGGCATCGTGCTGCTGGCCTCCTCGATCTTCATCGTGGACGAACGCGAAAAGGTGCTGGTCCTGCAATTCGGTCGCGTCGTTGCCGTCAAGGAACAGCCGGGGCTGGCCTTCAAGATCCCGTTCATCCAGGAGGTCGTGCGCTATGACGACCGCATCCTCAGCCGCGACATCGAGCCGCTCGAGGTGACCCCGATCGACGACCGGCGCCTTGTGGTCGATGCCTTCGCCCGCTACCGGATCGCCGATGTCAACCGGTTCCGGCAGGCGGTCGGCGTCGGCGGCATCGCCACCGCCGAGAACCGGCTGGACTCGATCCTGCGCTCCGAGAC
>JAGRMU010000474.1:369-4258 GCA_020441165.1 Sedimentitalea sp. | reverse complement strand
CACCGGCCTGCGCCAGAACGGCAGCTCATGGGCTTGCGACAGGGGGACGATGCGGGCCATAAATCGCTCTTACGCCCGCTTTTGCGCCTTGGCGAGACAAAAGCTGCGCGCACTGTCCGGGCCGAGACGGAGGTTTCTCGTGCAGGCGCCGACCGGCGGATAGAGGTCGGGCGCCGGCCCGTCCACTCAGCCCCGGCCCATCCCGCGGCCGGTCAGCTTGCCATGGCGGGCACCCCGGGCGCTACATCAGCTCGTCCTCGATGTCCGAGGCGGAGATCCCCAGCGCGTCCAGGCCGTTCTCGAGGTGGTCCGAC
This sequence comes from Sedimentitalea sp., assembly GCA_020441165.1. Lineage (GTDB taxonomy): Bacteria > Pseudomonadota > Alphaproteobacteria > Rhodobacterales > Rhodobacteraceae > JAGRMU01. Next base: position 3,944 of record JAGRMU010000474.1, on the reverse strand, counting down.
AGGTGCGGCGTGCCGATCAGGTAATCGGCGCAGGGCGTCGTCGCCTCGGCGCGGGCGGTGGCGATGGCCTCGGCCAGGTCGTCGCTGTCGAAACTGCCCCGCCCGATCCACATGATCGCGACCAGTTCGGCCTGCTCGTCCTCGTCCATCCGGTCGATGAACGCCCGCAACTCGCCCTCGGCGCGATAGAGCTCGCGGCCCATCACCGCGACCTGGGCCACCTTGCCCGGCGATATCTCCAGCATTGGACCCCTCCCGTCTTTCGCATTCCGTCGCCCGATCGAACCCCATCGGGCGGCCCGGCGTCCTTGATCTTGCGCAAACTGACCCGGATACGTCTAGCCCTCACCGCCCGGCATCGCCGAAAACCGCCGAACCGTGCCGGTCAGGGATTGGCCAGGTCCTTCAGGATCGGGCAGTCGGGCCGATCATCCCCGGCGCAGGACGAGACCAGCCGCGCCAGCGTCGCCCGCATTTCCCTGAGCTCGGAGAGCTTGCGGTCGATCCGGTCCAGATGCTCGCGCGCGATGCGTTTCACGTCGCCGCTGGCCCGGCTCTTGTCCTCGTAGAGCGCCAGCAGGGCCCGGCAATCCTCGATGGTGAAGCCGAGGGCGCGGGCGCGCCCCAGGAAGGCCAGCTTGTGACAGTCGGCCCCCGAGAAGGCGCGATAGCCGTTGCTGTCGCGCGCCGGGCGGATCAGGCCGATCTCCTCGTAATAGCGGATGGTCTTGGCGGGCAGCCCGGTGCGCCCCGCGGCCTCGCCGATGTTCATGATGCGACCTCCACCGGGGCCGGATCCTGTCGCGCGGCCGACCGCGACCTTTCGCCGCCGACGGCCTCACCCAGCATCGGGCGCAACCGGCGCAGGCGCAGCGCGTTGCTGACCACGAAGACCGAGCTGAACGACATCGCGGCAGCAGCGAGGATCGGCGAGAGCAGCAGGCCGAAGGCCGGGTAGAACAGCCCCGCGGCCACCGGGATCAGCACGGTGTTGTAGGCGAAGGCCCAGAAGAGGTTCTGCCGGATGTTGCGCAAGGTCGCGCGCGAGATGTGCAGCGCGTTGACCGCCCCGGCCAGGTCGCCCGAGACCAGCACCACGTCGGCGCTCTCGATGGCGATGTCGGTGCCGGTGCCCATCGCCAGCCCGACATCGGCCTCGGCCAGCGCCGGGGCGTCGTTGATGCCGTCGCCGACGAAGCCCACCGGGCCATGCGCCGCGCGCAGGCGCTGCACCGCGTCGCGCTTGCCGCCCGGCAGCACCTCGGCCTCGACATGATCGATGCCCAGCTCGGCGGCGATCGCGCGGGCGGTGCCGGCGGCATCGCCGGTGATCATCGCCACCGCGATCCCTTCGGCGCGCAGCGCGGCAATCGCCGCCCTTGCGCCGGGCTTGACCGGATCGGCGACGCCGATCACCGCGGCCAGCTCTCCGTCGAGCGCGGCCAGCAGCGGGGTGCGCCCCTGCTCCTGCAACCGCGCCAGGTCCGCCTCGGCGGCGGCGATCCCGATACCCTCGCGGCGCATCAGCCGGGCCGAGCCGATCAGCACCGCCCGCCCGTCCACCCGCGCGCTGAGGCCGTGCCCCGCAATCGCCTGGATGTCGCGGGCTTCGGGCAGCTCCAGCCCCTTGGCGCGCGCCGCGCGCAGCAGGGCGCCGGCGATGGGATGCTCGGACTGCGCCTCGGCCGCCGCCACCAGCGCCAGCACCCGGTCGGCATCGACCCCCGGCATCGCCTCGAGATCGGTCAGCGACGGGGTGCCGAGGGTCAGCGTACCGGTCTTGTCGAAGGCCAGCACGCGGGCCTCGCCAAGGGTCTGCAGCGCCTCGCCCTTTCGGAACAGCACGCCCATCTCCGCCGCGCGGCCGGTGCCGACCATGATCGAGGTCGGCGTTGCCAGCCCCATCGCACAGGGGCAGGCGATGATCAGCACCGACACCCCGGCGACCAGCGCGAAGCCGAGGGCCGGGTCGGGCCCGAGGATCAGCCAGGCCGCGACGGTCAGCACCGCCACCGCCATCACCACCGGCACGAAGACCCGCACCACCCGGTCGGCCAGCGCCTGGATCGGCAGTTTCGCGCCCTGCGCCTGCTGCACCATGGCAACGATCTGCGCCAGCATGGTGTCGCGCCCGACCTTCTCGGCGCGGAGGCGCAGCGCGCCGGCGCCATTGACGGTGCCGGCGATCACCGCGTCGCCCGGCGCCCGGGCCACCGGCGCCGGCTCGCCGGTGATCATGCTTTCATCGACGAAGGAGGTGCCCGACAGCACCCGGCCATCGACCGCGATGCGCTCGCCGGGCCGCGCCTGCACGACATGGCCGACGGCAATCTCGGCGATCGGCATCTCGACCACCGCGCCGCCGCGCTCCACACGCGCGGTCTTGGGCTGCAGCCCGATCAGCTTGCGGATCGCCGATCCGGTACGCCCGCGCGCCCGCGCCTCCAGCCAGCGGCCCATCAGCACCAGCGTCACGATCACCGCCGCCGCCTCGAAATAGACCGCGCGCGTGCCCTCCGGCAGCAGCCCCGGCGCGAAGAGCGCCACGGTCGAGAAGGCCCATGCGGCCCCCGCCCCCAGCGCGACGAGGCTGTTCATGTCGGGCGCGCCACGCAGCAGCCCCGGCACCCCGCGCCGGAAGAACACCGACCCGGGGCCGATCAGCACCGCGCTGGTCAGCACGAACTGGATCAGCCAGGAGGTCTCGATCCCGATGGTCCCGGCGATCAAGTGATGCAGGCCCGGGATCAGGTGCGATCCCATCTCGAGCAGGAAGACCGGCAGCGACAGCGCCGCCGCGATCAGCGTGGCGCGTCCGGCGGCGGCGATCTCGGCCGCGGCCCGGTCAGTCCCCTCCTCGGGGGCCTCGCTGCGCGGCACGTGGCCGGGATAGCCGGCGTCGGCCGCGGCGGCGGCAAGCGCGGCTGGGCTCGGCGCGCCCTCGAAATGGGTCACATGGGCGGTGCGGGCGGCGAAATTGACCGAGGCCGCGATCACCCCCGGCACCGCCTGCAGCGCGCGTTCCAGCCGGCCCGCGCAATTGGCGCAGCTCATCCCCTCGATCTCGAGCAGCGTCTCGCTGCTGCGCGCCGGGGTTCCGGCGGATTGGAGCGCGGCCTGGATGTCGGCGCCTGTCGCCCCGGAGAGGCGCAGATGCGCGCTGCGGGTGGCGAGGTTGACCGAGACCGCATCGACACCCTCCAGCGCCGCCAGGGCGCGCTCGGCCCGGCCCACGCAGGACGCGCAATGCAGGTCTTCGAGCGGGATATCGAGTTCGGGTTGCGCAGCCATGGCGAGCCTCCTTGGAACCGTGCAGGCCCGATATAGGGGTTCCCCTCACTGGAAGGTCAAGAGCCTTCCCCGCCGCCCCCGCCCTCGCTGTCGGGCTGGTCCAGCTCGTTGAGCAGATCCAGCAGCGCCTCGTAGCGCTCGGGCCCCATCCGGTCGCGAATCCGCGTCATCAGCTCGACGCTGCGGTCGAGGTTGCCGGCGATCAGCTCGGCGCCCCTGGGGGTGATCCGGATGATCTGGCGCCGCCCGTCGCTCTTGTCCGGCTTGCGCCGGATCAGCTCCTT
>JAGRMU010000474.1:0-261 GCA_020441165.1 Sedimentitalea sp. | reverse complement strand
TGCTGCTCGGTGACGCCGACATCGGCCAGCATGGCGCGAATCGGGCCCATCACTCGCTCGCGCGCCCGCAGGAGCGCGATGGGCAGGGATCTCGAGGTGGAGATGATGTGATGAGGCATGGGACAGTCTTGCCCCTCCGGTCGGTCCAGCGCAATCCTCGAATCGATTCGGGGCGGTTGACTTGACCGGTCAAATTGATAACTTGTTAAGCACTTGCGAGGAAATGCCGGTGCCGCATCTGCTGATCGACTATTCGGCGAA
>JAGRMU010000088.1 GCA_020441165.1 Sedimentitalea sp. | reverse complement strand
AACCGGCGCCTCGCGCCATGCCACAAGCAGCATGGCGTGGTCGAGGATCTCTGCGGGGTCATCGTCGCGGTGGAGGTCACGACAGGGGAGGCGAACGAGGGCGATCACATTCTTGAAAGGCTCGATACCGCTGCCGCGACCCTGGGGGAACCGATCGGTGTGGCAACGGCAGATGCCGGCTATGCCTATGCCAAGGTGTTCGGCGGGCTCGAAGCGCGCGAGATCGATGCCATCATCCCGACCAAGGCCGAGCCGATCAAACGCAAGGTTCCGCTCCGCCGGTTCAAATTCGATGCGCGCCATGATCTCGTGAAATGCCCGCGTGGCAAGATCCTTCGGCCGAAGACGGCCAGGATCAGTCATGGCAGGTTCTTCGTCACCAGGGTGCGCGAGTGCAAGGGCTGCGATCTGGCGGCGCTCTGTCTTTCGCCGTCGCGAAACACCCGGGCGGTGGTGATCGTTCACGACTATCCGGCGCTGCTGCGGGCGCGCCGGCGACGAGACCGATGGGGCGATGACGAGAACCGGCTCTACCGGCGCCACCGCTGGCGCTCGGAAGGCTTCCACGGCGAGGCAAAGACATGGCACGGCCTCGCCCGCGCGGTGCGGCGGGGCCTCGACAACATGCGCATCCAGGCCTTCCTCACCGCCGCCGCGATCAACCTCAAGCGGCTGGCGGCCGCGGGTTTTTCATGGCTTCACAGGCTGTTCAATCTGCCATCGCAAACCTGCCCCCCGATGACATCGCGGCAGGACATTTTCATCAAATGGCTGTCTGACCAACCCCACAGGTGGAAAACTCTCCAACCAGGCCCAGGAACAGCCTTTTTCAACAGCCCCACCGTCCACAAGCATCGCAATCTTCTCGGCCACTCCCCGAAACGCATGCAGGACGAGGTCACCGAGGACTACCGCGACATGATCTACGCCGACACCGCGGCCGAGATCGAGAAGAGGCGCAGGGCGTTTCTCCGTAAGTGGCGCCTGAAGTGCCGGGCCGTCGCCCCTTTCGGCGATGCACACATCGCCTGTCGGGCAGTGGACAGCCTCGAGGAAGCCGGAGACCGGCTCTTCACTTTCACCCGCCTCGACCCATCGCAATGGAAATCGGCCCGGACCACCAACGCCCCTTCTCGGCGAATGCCTGAATTCACCTGCCAGGCAGTGATCGAGCGCCTGAACGGGGAATTCCGCCGCCGGATCAAGACCCAGACCGTGCTGCCCTGCACCGAAACCGTGCCGATGCTGCTCTAGTTCCTGCTGACCTCCAGCCAAATCCAGGTGCGCAAGATCGACTGCGCAAGATCGACGGCTGGGGAGCTCTTTCTCAGCCCCTCAAGCCGATGTCTCTTGACCTCGCGGCCTGAACGGAGCCAATTTCACACGCCCGATGTTCTCCGCCAGGCAATTTTCACCACCTTCGCGACACGACCTCTGAACGAGAATGCATTTGACAGTGGGTCAGAAGGTATCACCTTTCATGGGGATGCCGGACACCCAATACGCTATGATGAGTTTCGAAAACCGCCCATGCCTCCCCTTCCTGTATCAATTCCGACCACACTGTAGCCGAAGCGCGATTCCCGATGCGTCAGTGACGATCTGAGCCGCGAGAACTACGGCGTCCTTGTTTGGCCGCGGCCGGAACCGCGACCGGCGTGAACTCCTGCACCACCGGGGTTCCGCCGCGGCGATCGTCCGGCTTCTCGGCCAGCGACATCACCGCCCAGGCAAACTGCACCCCGGCAAAGACGATCCCGTTCATGAACCACAGGATGAACACCGCCAGCAGCCCCGATCCGGAATGCGTCACCAGGTACCACAGGTTCATCACGTTGAACCACAACAGCAACGCCACAAAGGCGGCGGCGATCGCGAAGCCGATAGCCGAGTGGCGGATGTAAAGCTTGACCAGTTCGGGCATGGCGCACCTCCATTTCCTCCAAGATAGCACCGCGCGGCGGATCGTCAAACATGCAGTGAGCCGAATCTGACGATCTGCGACGCGGCGCCGAAAATCAGGGCAAACGGCGCAACATTGATCGTAACTCCAACGCGAAAACCATCTCCGGCGGGCGCGGTGTGAAGCGTAGGGCCGAAACGCCCCGGGGCGCGGTTCAAAACGCCTCCGGCCGGGCCTCGCGCGCCATGTGATCGAGCACCGCGTTGACGAATTTCGGCTCCTTGCCCTCGGGATGGAAGGCGCGGGCGATCTCGACATACTCGCTGATCACCACCTTGGGCGGTGTCTCGCCACGGGTCATCTCGGCCCCGCCGGCGCGGAACAAGCCGCGCAAGGTCGGATCGATGCGGCCGATCGGCCATTTCGCCACCAGCGCCCGGTCGGTCATCTGGTCGATCCGCGCCTGGTAGTTCACCGCGTCCTCGACCAGGCTGCGGAACAGGGCGACATCGCCGTCGATCATCTCGGCCCCCTCGTAGCTGGCGCCGAAACGGTGGGAGAGAAACTCGGCGATGACCTGATCGGCGCTCTGCCCCGACTGCTCCATCTGGAAGAGCGCCTGCACCGCGTAGAGCCGGGCGGCCGATTTCATCCGGCGTTTCTGGTTGCCGGAAAGCGTGCTGTCCTGAGGGGTCATGCCGTTCCCGATCCCTCGCCCCGGCCCGCGATCAGCAGGGAGTCGGACGGCGGCTTGAACCCGACGCCCTTGCGCGGGCCGCCCCACTTCCGGCTCAGCGCGATCAGGTGCAGCGCCGCCGCCGCCGCGCCGCCCCCCTTGTTCTGACCCTCCGGATCAGCGCGCACCACCGCCTGGTCGCGGTTCTCCACGGTCAGGATGCCGTTGCCGATGCACAGGCCCTGCAGGCCCATCAGCGCCAGCGCCCGGCTGCTGTCGTTGCAGACCGTCTCGTAATGGGTGGTCTCGCCGCGGATCACGCATCCCAGCGCCACGTAGCCGTCAAAATTCGAGCGGCGGTCGGCGATGGCGATGGCGGTCGGCACTTCCAGCGCGCCGGGCACCTCCACCGTTTCGCAATCCCCGCCCGCCGCACCGATCTCGGCGCGGGCACCGGCCAGCAGCGCGTCGGCGATATCCTTGTAATAGGGCGCCACCACGATCAGCAGCTTGACCGGCGCCTCGAAGACGGGCCGCGGCAGGATGTGATGGGTCTCGGTACCGGCCATGGCTCAGCCCTTCGACAGGATCGGCCGCGTCCCGACGATGGTCAGCCCGTAGGCGTCCAGGCCGAGATAACGGGTTCGCGGGGAATCGGTCAGCAGGATCAGCTCGCGCAGCCCCAGCTTCGAGAGGATCTGCGCCCCCAGCCCGGTCTGCTTGATGGTGCGCGGCCCCTCGTCCTGGACATCGTAGAGCGCGTGATTCGGCTCGCGGAAGAGGCAGACGACGCCGCGCCCCTCCGCGGCGATCAGCTCCATCGCGCGCGGCAACTCGCGCGCCGATTTCGGTCCCAGCCCCAGCACGTCCGAGGCCTCGTGCAGCGCATGGGTCCGGATCAGCACCGGCGCCGGGCCCGAGATATCGCCCTTGATCAAGGCCACATGCTCGATCCCGTGGGTCTGGTCGGTGAAGATCCGCATTTCCCAGTCGCCGCCGAATTCCGAGCGCACCGGCCCTTGCGAGGTCTGCACCACCAGATTGTCGTTCAGGCTGCGATAGGCGATCAGATCCGAGATCGTGCCGATCTTCAGCCCGTGTTCGGCGGCGAACGCGACCAGGTCCGGCAGCCGCGCCATGGTCCCGTCGGGTTTCATGATCTCGCAGATCACCCCGGCCGGCTTCAGCCCGGCAAGCCGCGCGATGTCCACCGCCGCCTCGGTATGACCGGCGCGCACCAGCACCCCGCCACGGCGCGCCCGCAGCGGGAAGACGTGCCCCGGCGTCGCCAGATGCGCCATCGTGTTCTGCTCGTTGATCGCCACCGCGATGGTATGGGCGCGGTCGGGCGCCGAGATCCCGGTCGAGACGCCCTCGCGGGCCTCGATCGACACCGTGAACGGGGTCTCGTGCCGCGACGAGTTGTTCACCGCCATCATCGGCAGGCCCAGCCGGTCGATCCGCTCGGCGGTCATCGGCAGGCAGATCAACCCGCGGCCGTGCGTGGCCATGAAGTTGATCGCCGCGGCATCGGCGAATTCGGCGGCGATCACCAGGTCGCCCTCGTTCTCGCGATCCTCGTGATCGACAAGGATGAACATGCCGCCGCGGCGCGCCTCGGCGATGATCTCCTCGATCGGGGAAATCGCATGGCTCAGGTCGGTCTCCACTGCGCCGGGGGTTTCAAAGCTCATCGGACGTCCTTCGCATCTGCGCTCCTGCGGCAGATAAACCACCCCCCGGCCGATTGCCAGACCCGCGAACGCGCCGTCACCCCCTGCCCGCCGGGCTTCATCTTCGGCAAAATACTCCGGGGGCGTGGGGGCAGCGCCCCCACAAGACGCTTTCAGCCCGCCTCGGCCAGCCGCGCGACGTAGCGCGCGAGGGTGTCGATCTCGAGGTTGACCGCATCGCCCACCGCGACCGCGCCCCAGGTGGTCACCGCCCTGGTATGCGGGATCAGGTTCACGGTGAAATCGCGCCCCGTCACCTCGTTCACCGTCAGCGAGGTGCCGTTCAGCGCCACCGAGCCCTTGGGCGCGATGAACCGGGCCAGCGCCTCGGGCGCGCGCAGGGTCAGCCGCGTGCTGTCGCCCGAGGCCTCCGCGGAGATCACCTCGGCCACCCCGTCGACATGGCCCGAGACGATATGCCCGCCCAGCTCGTCCCCGACCCGCAGGGCGCGTTCGAGATTGACGCGCGAGCCCTTCCGCCAGCCGCCGAGATTGGTCCGAGCCACGGTCTCGGCGCTGATCTCGACCTCGTACCAGTCCGGGCCTAGCCCGATCACGGTCAGGCAGACACCGTCGCTGGCGATCGAGGCGCCGATCTCGATCTCCGCGGTATCGTACCCGGTGGCGATGCGCGCGCGCAGGTCGCCGCGCTGCTCGAGCTCGAGAACGGTGCCGATATCGGTGACGATTCCGGTGAACATGACTACCCCCGCTGCTGCACGCTGACCTAACCAGCCGGACCCGCTGGAGCAAGACCCAAGATATTGCGCCACTGGCAACAATTCGCCATAGTCCGGCCAATTTCCAGCCGTTAAGGCGCAGGCAATGGCGATCCGTTAGGACTGGACCATGATGATCGAGCAGCCCCCCGCCCCGAGGGTGTTCCTGTTCCTGCAGGGACCTCACGGGCCGTTCTTCGACGGGCTCGCCCGAATGCTGCGCCGCGCCGGGGCACGGGTCTTGCGGGTCGGCTTCAACGCCGGCGACCGCGCCTTCTGGACTGACGGGCCGAGCTATATCCCCTATCGCGGAGCCGCCGGCGACTGGCCGGCGGCGCTCGCCGCGCTGCTGGACGGGCGCGGTGTCACCGATATCGTGCTCTACGGCGACACCCGCCCGATCCATGCCGAGGCGGTGCGCACCGCCCGGGCGCGCGGCCTGACCCTCCACGTGTTCGAGGAAGGCTACATGAGGCCCTACTGGGTCACCTACGAGCGCGGCGGCGCCAACGGCCATTCGCGGCTGATGCAGATGAGCATCGCCGAGATGCAGGCGGCGCTGGCCGGGTCGCACATCGAGGCGCCGCTGCCCCCCGCGCATTGGGGCGACATGCGCCAGCACATTTTCTACGGCGCGCTCTACCACGGCTTCGTGATGTTCGGGAATCGCGGCTATGGCAACTTCCGGCCACACCGCGCCCTGACCGTGCGCCAGGAATTCCGGCTCTACCTGCGGCGGCTGCTGCGCATGCCGGCCCATGCCGCCGAGCGGCGGATCGCGACCCGGCGGATCCGGTCGGGCGCCTTTCCCTATCACCTGGCGCTTCTGCAACTGGAACATGACAGCAGCTTCCGGGTGCACTCGCCCTTCGCGACGATGACAGAATTCCTGGCCGAGGTGATCGCCGGTTTCGCCGAGGGCGCCCCCCGGCATCACCACCTGGTGGTCAAGGCGCATCCGCTCGAGGACGGGCGCACACCGCTGCGCCGCGACCTGCGCCGCCTCGCGCGGGCGCACCGCATCGAGGGCCGCGTGCATTACGTGCGCGGCGGCAAGCTGGCCGAGCTTCTGAACGATGCCCGCAGCGCGGTGACGGTGAACTCCACCGCCGGCCAGCAGGTGCTCTGGCGCGGGATTCCGCTGAAGGTCTTCGGACAGGCGGTCTATGCCAAGCCGGAACTGGTGTCGGAACAACCCTTGCGCGATTTCTTCCGAAGCGCCGAGCGCCCGGACAGCCGCGCCTACCGGGAGTTCCGGCGCTACCTGCTGGAATCGAGCCAGGTGCCGGGCGGTTTCTACTCGGCGCGCGGGCGCCGTCACCTTCTGCGCCATGTCGTCGACATGGTGCTCGCCGCCGAAGACCCCTATGATGCGCTCAGCTCCGGAACGGCGCCCCCCCGGCAACAGTTGCGACTGGTGGGCTGAACAACTTTAACGCGAGTGCTGGATTTCGCTTCCAGTGTCGGATAATTTGCCGCAAAACGCGGCAACGGAACCAGGGTCGAGGAGACCGAGCAGTGAGAATCGCTTCAGCCCGGTGGGTCAAGCCCGTCGCCATGATCCTGGCACTCGGCTTTCTCGCTGCCTGCGGATTGCCGCAGACCGGGCCGAACAAGCGCGAGATCTTCGCAGGCTCGGTGCAGAACTCCGGCGATGCCTTCGTCATCGAGGTGAACGACCGGGTGACGCGCGCCACCGCCGTGGTCCCGGCGCTCGGGTTTTCCAGCAGCTTCGAGACGGCGCCGCAGCTGACCACGGACACGATCAATGCCGGCGACACCCTCGGCCTCACGATCTGGGAGAACGTCGACAACGGGCTGCTCTCCGGGGCCGGGGGCAATTCCACCATGCTCGAAGAGGTGCAGGTCGACAGCGCCGGGTACATCTTCGTGCCCTATGCGGGCCGCGTCCAGGCCGCCGGCAACACCCCCGATTCGCTGCGCGAGGTGATCACCGCCAAGCTCGAGGAGCAGACCCCCGATCCCCAGGTCCAGGTGCACCGCCTTGCCGGCGACGGCGCCACCGTGTCGCTGGTCGGCGGGGTGGGCAAGCAGGGCGTCTATCCGATCGAGCGCTCGACCCGCACGCTTGCGGCGATGCTGGCCCAGGCCGGCGGCGTCGTCATCGAGCCCGAGATCGCCCAGGTGACGGTGATCCGCGGCAACCAGCGCGGCACGATCTGGTTCCAGGATCTTTTCGACAAGCCGCAATACGACATCGCCCTGCGCTCCGGCGACCGGATCCTGGTCGAGGAGGACGATCGCGCCTTCACCGCGATGGGTGCCACCGGCCGGCAGACCCGCATCCGCTTCGAGACCCAGGACATGTCGGCGCTCGAGGCGCTGGCCTCGGTCGGCGGCCTGGTCGGCACCTCCTCCGATCCCACCGGCATCTTCATCTTCCGTAACGAACCCGCCGCCATCGCCGGCCAGGTCCTGGGCCGGGACGATCTGACCGGTGCCCAGCGGATGATCTACGTGCTCAACCTCAAGGAACCGAACGGCGTGTTCCTGGCCCGCGATTTCGTGATCCGCGATGCCGACACCGTCTATGTCACCGAGGCGCCGTTCAGCCAGTGGTCGAAGTCGATCTCGCTCTTCTCCGGCGCGCTGACGCCCTTTGCCAACGTGGCCACGCTGACCGGAAACTGACCCCCGGTGCCCGGCAGAGCGCAAGGCGGGCGATCGCGGCTTTTCGTCTATAACGGCGGCTTCCTGACCCAGGGCCCGGTGCGGCGAATCCTGCAACTGGCCGGCTATGATCTGCGCCTGGGCCTGCCCGGGCCGGGCGATTTTGTCGGCGTCTGGGGCGCCAGCCCGACCGCCGCGCGCGGGCTGGCCGTCGCCGCGCGCCGCCAGGCGCCGGTGCTGCGTATCGAGGACGCCTTTCTGCGCTCGATGCGTCCGGGCCGCGCGGGCGAGCCGCCGATGGGGTTGCTGCTCGACTGCGGCGGCGTGCATTTCGATGCCGCCCGGCCCAGCGATCTGGAGACGCTGCTGGCCACCGCGCCGCTGGACGATACCGCGCTGCTGGACCGGGCGCGCGAGGCGATCGCGCGGATGCGCGCCGCGCATCTGAGCAAGTTCAGCGGCTGCGATCCCGCGCTGGCGCCGCCGCCGCCGGGCTATGTGCTGGTGATCGACCAGACCCGGAGCGATGCCTCGGTCACCGCCAGCGGCGCCGACCTCGCGCGGTTCCGCGAAATGCTGGTCTTCGCGCAGGAAGAGCATCCCGGCGCGCGGATCGTGATCAAGACCCATCCCGAGACCCAGCAGGGGTTCCGGCCCGGCCATTTCTCGGCGGCCGATGCCTCGGGCCGCATCTCGCTGCTGACCGATCCGGTCAGCCCCTGGGCGCTGCTGGAAGGCGCGGTCGGGGTCTATACCGTCTCCTCGCAACTGGGTTTCGAGGCGATCCTCGCGGGGCATCGACCGCGGGTCTTCGGGCAGCCCTTCTATGCCGGCTGGGGCCTGACCCGGGACGAGGACCCGGTAGCCCGCCGCGCCCGCAGCCTTACCCGCGCCCAGCTCTTCGCCGCCGCGATGATCCTCTACCCGGTCTGGTACGACCCGTTCCGCGATGCGCTCTGCCCGTTGGAAACGGTGCTGGACACGCTCGAGGCCGAGGCGCGCGCCTTCCGCGAGGATCGGGACGGCTGGGTCGCCAGCGGCATGCGGCTGTGGAAGCGCCGGCCGCTGCAAGCCATGTTCGGCCGACAGAAGCGGATGATCTTCACCGACGATCCGGCCCGCGCCCGGGAGACGGGGCGGCCCTGGATGGTCTGGGCGGGCGCCGCCGGGGACGAGCACGACGGCGCGCTGCGCGTCGAGGACGGGTTCCTGCGCTCGCGCGGGCTGGGCGCGCGGCTGGTGCCGCCGCTATCGCTGGTGACCGACGATCTGGGGATCTACTACGATCCGACCCGGCCCAGCCGGCTCGAGGAAATGATCGCGGCGCGCGCCACCCTCACCCCCGCGCAGCGGCGCCGCGCCGAGGCGCTGGTCGCACGGCTGATCAGCGCCGGGCTGAGCAAGTACAACCTCGGCGGCGGCGCGCCCGACCTGCCCGCCGGCCACCGGGTTCTGGTGCCCGGCCAGGTCGCGGATGACGCCTCGCTGCGCACCGGGGCGGGGCCGGTGCGCAGCACGCGCGATCTGCTGGCCCGGGTCCGCGAGGCGCGCCCGGATGCGGTGATCGTCTACAAGCCGCATCCCGATGTCGAGGCGGGTCTGCGCCCCGGCGAGATCGCGCCCGGCGATCTGGCCGACATCGTCGCCCGGCACGCCGACCCCGCCGCGCTGCTGGCCGCGGTGGACGAGGTCTGGACGATGACCTCGCTCCTGGGCTTCGAGGCGCTGCTGCGCGGGGTGCCGGTCACCACGCTGGGTGCGCCCTTCTATGCCGGCTGGGGCCTGACCGACGATCTGGCGCCGACCCCGGACCGCCGCCGCGCGAGTCCCGACCTGATGGGGCTCGCCCATGCCGCGCTGATCGACTATCCGCGCTACCTCGACCCGGTGACCGGCCGGATCTGCCCGGCCGAGGTCGCCGTCGAGCGGCTGGCGTCGGGGCGCGCCGCGCGCAGCGGCCCCGGCCTTCGCGCCCTCGCGAAGCTGCAGGGTCTCTTCGCCAGTTCCGCGCATCTGTGGCGCTGAGCGGCGCGCGCCCCGTCAGCCCCGTCCGGGCGGGGCCTTGCGCGACATGCCGAAGGCCGGATCGTAGCCGATCATGCTGGCCGCGAAGAACACCGCGAAGGAAGCCACGACCCAGACCAGCGCCACCGGGTTGAAGCTGAGATACATCGCGAAGCGGATCAG
>JAGRMU010000087.1:973-1448 GCA_020441165.1 Sedimentitalea sp. | reverse complement strand
AGGAAGGCCTGACCGTTCTCGAGTATTTCAACTCGACCCACGGTGCCCGCAAGGGCCTCAGCGATACCGCGCTGAAGACCGCCAACTCGGGCTATCTGACCCGGCGCCTGGTGGACGTGGCGCAGGACTGCATCGTGCGGATGCGCGATTGCGGGACCGACGCCGCGATCACCGCGGTGGCGGCGGTCAACGATGGCGAGGTCGTGGCCTCGCTGGCCGAGCGGGTGCTGGGCCGGGTCGCGGCCGAGGACATCCTCAAGCCGGGCAGCGACGAGGTTCTGGTCGCCCGGGGCGATCTGATCGACGAGCGCATGGCCGACATCATCGACGAGGCCAACGTGCAGTCGGCGCGCATCCGCTCGCCGCTGACCTGCGAGGCCGAGGAAGGCGTCTGCGCCATGTGCTATGGCCGGGACCTGGCGCGCGGCACCCTGGTCAACCAGGGCGAGGCGGTGGGCATCATCGCCGCCCAGTC
>JAGRMU010000087.1:0-955 GCA_020441165.1 Sedimentitalea sp. | reverse complement strand
ACCATGCGCACCTTCCATATCGGCGGCGTCGCACAGGGCGGGCAGCAGTCCTTCCTCGAGGCCAGCCAGTCCGGCAAGGTGGTGTTCGAGAACGCCCAGACGCTGGAGAACTCGGCCGGCGAGACCATGGTCGTGGGCCGCAACATGAAGATGGCGATCGTCGACGAGAACGGCGACGAACGGGCCAGCCACAAGCTGGGCTACGGCTCGAAGCTGTTCATCAAGGAGGGCGCCACCGTCAAGCGCGGCGACAAGCTGTTCGAGTGGGACCCCTACACCCTGCCGATCCTCGCCGAGAAGGCGGGCACGGCCAAGTTCGTCGATCTCATCTCGGGCATCGCGGTGCGCGACGAGACCGACGAGGCCACCGGCATGACCCAGAAGATCGTGATCGACTGGCGCACCGCGCCCAAGGGCAACGAGCTCAAGCCCGAGATCATCCTGGTGGGCGAGGACGGCGAGCCGGTGCGCAACGATGCCGGCAACCCGGTGACCTATCCGATGTCGGTGGACGCGGTGCTCTCGATCGAGGACGGCCAGGAGATTCAGGCCGGCGACGTGGTGGCGCGGATCCCGCGCGAGGGGGCCAAGACCAAGGACATCACCGGCGGTCTGCCGCGGGTGGCGGAACTGTTCGAGGCGCGCCGTCCGAAGGATCACGCGATCATCGCCGAGATCGACGGCTACGTGCGGTTCGGGCGCGACTACAAGAACAAGCGCCGGATCACCATCGAACCCGCGGACGAAACCCTCGAGCCGTCGGAATACATGGTGCCCAAGGGCAAGCACATCCCGGTGCAGGAGGGCGATTTCATCCACAAGGGCGACTACCTGATGGATGGCAACCCCGCGCCCCATGACATCCTGTCGATCATGGGCGTCGAGGCCCTGGCCGACTACATGATCGACGAGGTGCAGGACGTCTATCGCCTGCAGGGCGTCAAGATCAACGACA
>JAGRMU010000473.1:181-5600 GCA_020441165.1 Sedimentitalea sp. | reverse complement strand
TGGTGGCCAGCAGGGCCGGATCCTTGAGCAGAGATTTCAGATCTGTCGTCGCATCGAGCATGGTCTTGCCTCCCGGTAAAATCGT
Source organism: Sedimentitalea sp. (assembly GCA_020441165.1). Taxonomy (GTDB): domain Bacteria; phylum Pseudomonadota; class Alphaproteobacteria; order Rhodobacterales; family Rhodobacteraceae; genus JAGRMU01. The sequence continues at coordinate 5,515 of JAGRMU010000473.1, read as the reverse complement.
CGGCGCAGCCAAAACAGGTCGCGCAGGGTTTGTCCAGAGAGGGCGGGGTGGCCGGACGCCAGGGGCGGCGACGCGTTGCCGGCGCGGCCGGGTATTGCGTTCGGCAAGGCCCGGATAACGTTAAGGCTTAAATACGCGCTCGCGCAGCCTTGCCAAACGGCCGGGTCTTGGCCGAGTTTCGGCGGCGCCGGGTGCAGAGCGGCGCGCCCGGACTACCTGACCACGAATTCCGCATGCAGGGCGCCGGCCGCCTTCAGGCTTTTCAGGATGTCGATCATGTCGCGCGGCGAGACCCCCAGCGCGTTGAGGCCCGAGACGACTTCCGAGAGCGAGGTCGTGTCGGGGACCTCGGCCAGGGCGATCCCGGCATTGTCCTCGATCGAGGCGCCGGTCCGCGGCACCACGACGGTCTGGCCATTGGCGAAGGGATTGGGCTGCACCACCAGCGGCGCCTCCTCGATCCGCAGCGTGAGATTGCCCTGCGAGACGGCCACCCGCGACAGCCGCACGTCGCTGCCCATCACGATGGTGCCCGACCTCTGGTCGACGACGACGCGCGCCTTCTGTTCCGGCTCGACCAGGATGTTCTCGACCCGCCCCAGCGCATGCGCGGTCGAGGCCATGCGGGTGGCCGCGATATCGAGCTCGATGGTGCCCGAATCGCGCATCACCGCCACGTCGCGGCGAAACTCGCCGTTGATCGCGGCCTCGATCCGGGCGGCGGTGGTGAAGTCGGGCTCACGCAGCGCCAGGCGCACCGTCGCGAGGGTGGCGAGATCGAACTCGATCTCGCGCTCGACCCGCGCGCCGGAGGGAATGCCGCCCGAGGTCGGCACCCCCTGGACGACCGAGGCCGCCTCGCCCTCGGCCGAGACGCCCCCCGAAATGATCGTGCCCTGGGCGACCGCGTAGATCTGCCCGTCGGCGGCGTTCAGCGGGGTCATGATCAGTGTGCCGCCCAGCAGGCTGTCGGCATCGCCGATCGCCGAGACCGTCACGTCGATCTGGCTGCCGACCCTCGCGAAGGGCGGCAGGCTGGCGGTGACCAGAACCGCGGCCACGTTCTTCGGCCGCATCTGCTCGCCGTTCACGTTGACCCCGAGCCGTTCGAGGATGTTCGACATGATCTCCTCGGTGAAGGGCGCGTTGCGCAGCCCGTCCCCGGTGCCGTTGAGGCCGACCACGAGGCCGTAGCCGACCAGATCGTTGCCCCGCACGCCGTCGAATTCGACGAGATCCTTCAACCGGATCGCGTTGGCCTGGGCGGCGAGGGGGACCAAAAGGCCCAGCAGGAGAAGGCAAAGACGGATCATCTGAGGAAATTCACCAAGGTCAGTTTCGAGGTGCGGACGGTGACCGCGTAGAGGCTCTCGAGCTGGAACTGGACATCCTCGAGGCGGGTCGCGGTCTCGTAGGGGTCGGCCTCGAGCAGCGCGCCGCGGGCGTATTCCAGCCCGGTGCGGGCCGAGGCATTGCGGGCGCTGGCCTCCTCGATCCGGGCCTCGGCGAAACCGAGATCGGCGCGCAGCCCGGTCACCTTGTCCTGCGTTGCGAGCAGGCCCTCCCCGGTCTTGCGCAAGAGATCGGATTGCAGGCCGGCACCGAACCCGAGGGCGGGATCGGTCGCCAGCGCTGCCAGGGCGACGTCGCGCAGCAGGGCACGGAAGGTCGGATCGTCGGCGCGCATGGACAGGGTGACCTGCTGGCCGGGGCCCACCTGCATCGGCGCGAGGTCCTGGTTCGATCCCTGGTAGAGGGTCGCCTCGAAGCCGGCGGGATCGGCGAACCAGGCGTCCGCGGCAGCGATCACCGCATCCGCCGTCGGCTGCCCGGTCACCGCGCCGCGCAGGGCCGCGATCAGCGTGTCCGCGGACCCGAGGGGCGCGCGGTCGGTGGCGATGCCGCCGAAGAGGCTGCGCCCCCCGACGCCTGCGTTCAGTGCGGAGAGGGCGCTGTCCAGGTCCTGTCGGGCCTGCGCAGAGGCATGGGAGCGGATCGGATCGATGGTCGAGGAGGTGACCGAGATCAGCGAACCGCTCAGGCCTTCGGTCATCGCCTGCAGCTTTTCCAGGTTGGTCTGGGCGGCGCCGGCGAAGATGGCCGCCTCGCGCGCGGAAAGCGAGAAGCCGTCCAGCCGGGCGAGGTTGCGCTCGATGTCGGCGAGATAGGAATAGTCGCCGCCGAGCCGGCCCGAGATGTCCGAGGTGCGCCCGGTGGTCAGCTCCTCGGTCAGGGTGGCCATCGACTGCTTCAGCTGCGTGCTCCGCGTTCTGAGCACGAGGCTTTGCGCCAGATCGCCGATCGAGGTCATGTTCATGGGTTACAGCCTCATCAGGGTTTCGATCATGTCGTCGACGACCTGGATCATCCGCGCATTGGCGGCATAGGCCTGTTCGACGAGCATCAGGTTCTGAAGCTCGGCATCTGTGTCGACACCTTGCGCAAGCTCGATCTGCGACAGCTCGGTGAGGCTGGCAGAGGCGAAGCTGAGGGCCCTGTCGGCGGTGCTGGCGCCTTGCGCGGCGCGCGACAGCAGGGCCGAGTTCAGCCCGGACGCGGTCATCTGCCCGGTGCCGAAGCGCGTCGTCGGCTGCGCGCGGGCCTCGCCGAGCACGGCGCCGAAGGCCTGCAGCAGCCGGGAGTCTCCGGAGGGTCCGGGGCTGGCGGCACCGAGGCCGTCGCGGAGCCTCCAAGTCTCGTTGTCCTGAGCCGGATCGACGAGTTTGTTGAGCTGCAGCCTTCCAGCCAGGCCGACGGCGTCACCCGGATCGAAGGCATGGCCTTCATCGGTGAAAAGCCCCGGATCGCTTGCGCCGACCGTGGGATCGAGGCCGGGCTTGGTGAACCGCTCGACGAGGTCGCGGGCGACCGCGTCCAGATCCTCCTGCGCCGAGATCGCCAGCTCGTCGCGGATTGCGAACTGGGCGGAGAGGGTTCCGCCGCCGATCGCGCTGCCCTGGCTGGCGGTCCGCACCGGAATGCCGTTGATCTGCAGGCCCGACAGCGCGCCGCCGGCCAGGGTCATTTCCGGCACGATCTGGTTGGTGACCGTGAAGCTCAGCCGCGCCGCGGGACCGTCGAGCAGGATCGCGCCGCCATCGGTGTAGAGCGCGATCTGGTGGTGATCGCGGGCCACCTCGTTCACCGGGATGATCTGGTTGACCTCGTCGACGAGCAGCTGGCGCTGGTCCATCAGGGCCGAGACATCGCCGCCCGAGGATTTCGTCGAGGTGATCCGGGAATTGAGCTTCTGGATGTCGCTCAGCGCCTGGTTCACGCGGTCGACCTGGGCGCCGATGGCGCGGTCGGCCTGCATCCGCATGTCCTGGACGCCCTGCGAGGCCTCCGAGATGGACCGGGCGAGATCGCCTGCCTGCATCACTGCCGCGGTCAGCCGCTGCGCCGAGTCCGGCAGGCTGGCCGCCGACAGCAGCGCCGATTCGAACCCGGCGAGCCGCATCCCGATCGAGGCCGGATCGTCCGCGGCGCCGACCAGGGATTCGAAGCGGTTGTGGAAGCTCGACAGGGCGCCGGCCGCGCCCTGCTCGGCATCGGCGACGCGCCGGTTGGCGATGATCACCGGATCGGCATGGCGCTGGACCCCCAGAACCCGCACCCCCGGCCCGGCCTGGGCATTGGAGGCAAGGTTCAGCGTCCGTCGCCCGTAGCCGGGGGTCATGGCATTGGCGATGTTTTCCGACACCAGGGCCGAGGCCCGCCCGGCGGCGGTCAGACCGCTCAGGGCGCTGTTGAAGGCGGAGGAGAGGGCCATGATCGCGGCTCCTGCTGGTGTCGCTCAGATCGGGGTGGCGAAAGTCGGATCAGCGTTTGATGTTGGTGGTTTCCTGCAGCATCTCGTCCACGGTCTGGATGACCTTGGCATTCGAGGAATAGGCCCGCTGGGTCTGGATCATGTCGGTCAGTTCGTTCGCCACATCGGTGGTCGATTCCTCGCGCGCATAGGAGACGATGTCGCCGGTCGGCCCTTCACCGGCGTCCCAGAGGAAATAGGTCCCGCTTTCCGGGGAGGGCAGGTAGGTCTGCCGGTCGAGCGCGACCATGCCGTTGGGATTGGGCAGGTCGACCAGCGGCACCTGGTAGATCGTCCGCGTGATGCCGGTGTCGAAGAAGGCGTGAACGAAGCCGTTCGGATCGACCTCGACGCTGGTCATGTTGCCGACCGGCGAGCCGTCCTTGGAGATCGAGACCGGCGCGAAACTGTCGGACAGCTGCGTGATGCCGTCGCTCTCGCCGATATTGCCGATGTTGATCTCCATCGGCCCGCCGTCGACACTGACGATCATCGAGCCGGTCAACGGATCGTAGGCGCCGCCCGAGACCGTGGCGACCGAGGCCATGGTGCCGCCGGAGGCGCGGCTGTCGTCGAAGGTCAGCGTGTATTCGCCGATCACCGCGCTGCCCGAGGCCGAATCGCGCAGGACCATCGTCCACTGGTTGGACGAGCCGGTGGCCGGGATGATCGGCTGGAACGAGATGTTGATGCTTTCCGAGGTCCCCAGGTTGTCGAAATACTCGATCGAAAGCTCCTGGGTGTCACCGGAGGCGGTCGCGTCGGTTTCGGTGGCCGGAAGGTTGACCCCGAGCGACAGCTTGGTGGTCGGCTCGCCGGAGAACTGGTTCACGTTGATCTGCACCGGCTTGAGCCCGTCCGAGGTGTCGCGCGGATAGCTCGGGATCGAGCCGTCGGGCAGGGCCGGCCAGCCCAGCAGGACCAGGCCGGATTCGGTGGTCAGGTAGCCGTTGGCATCGGTGCGGAACGAACCGGTGGTGGTCAGCAGCATCTGCGCCGCGCCGTTGCCGGCCTTGACCTCGGCGGCCGAGGCGACGGGCAGCAGGCCGCGGCCGCGCACAGCGAGATCGGTGGCGTTCGAGGTCGAGACCAGCGGCCCGCGCTCGTCGATCAGGCGCTGCGTGGTCGAGCGGACGCCACCGGCGGAGTAGGAGCCGCCGGACGAGGCGATGACCATCGAATGGAAATCCGTCTCCACGCGCTTGTAGCCGTAGGTCGAGGAGTTCGCGATGTTGTCGGAAATCGAGGCCAGGCGGTTGGCGTTCGCGGCAAGGCCGGCAACCCCGGCATTGAGCGAGGAGGAAATGGTCATGGACGCGCCTTTCTGCTGCATCAATCAAGTCTTGGCGCAACAGCTAGCGCGCGCCGGCTTAACAGCGCGCTAACAAGTAAAATCCTTTTCATTCGCGTCAGGCGCGCTGCCGGTTCCGCAGCCGTTCATTCGCGGGTGGTCAGTTCCGCAGCAGGATCACCTCGATGCGGTTGTTGCGGTTGGCCATCGGGTTGCTCACCGCCAGCTTGCG
>JAGRMU010000473.1:0-121 GCA_020441165.1 Sedimentitalea sp. | reverse complement strand
GCGCGCGAGGTCGACAGCTCCCAGACCGGGTTGCGGGCAAGCACCACCGGATGCGCGCGGATATGGCCCTCGACCGCCACGCCGTTGGTGACCTTGCCGGCCACGCGGGCGATCATCTGGG
>JAGRMU010000472.1 GCA_020441165.1 Sedimentitalea sp. | reverse complement strand
TCGGCGAACTCGGCGCGGATGGTGCCGGGGGCGGCGTCGGCGGGGTTGGTGGCGCCCATGATCTCGCGGTTGCGGGTGATCGCGTTCTCGCCTTCCAGCACCTGCACCACCACCGGCTCGGAGGACATGAACGCGCACAGCTCGTCATAGAAGGGGCGCGACTTGTGGACCTCGTAGAACTTGCCGGCCTGCGCCTTGGTCATGTGGATGCGCTTCTGCGCGATTATGCGCAGCCCGGCCTCCTCGAACTTGGCGTTGATCTTGCCGGTCAGGTTGCGGCGGGTGGCGTCGGGCTTGATGATCGAGAAGGTGCGTTCCAGGGCCATCGGGCGGTCTCCTTGTCTGGCGGCGGGGCGCGCGGCACCCGCCGGTGAATGTCGCGCGCCGCCTAGCACGGGGGCGCGGGGTTGAAAAGGTGCGACGGCGGGTCGGCCCCCGATTTGCGGCCGCCCCCGCCTTGCCGGCGCGGCGATTGACAGCACCGGCCGGCTGCGCCACACCGCGCCCATGCTCAGGATCGAGAATATTACCTACGCGGTCGAGGGCCGCCCGCTCTTCGAGGCCGCCAGCGCCACGATTCCGACCGGCCACAAGGTCGGGCTGATCGGGCGCAACGGCACCGGCAAGACCACGCTGTTCCGCCTGATCCGGGGCGAGCTGCATCTCGACGGCGGCACCATCACCCTGCCCGCCCGCGCCCGCATCGGCGGCGTGGCGCAGGAGGTGCCGGGCAACGAGGTCTCGCTGATCGACACGGTGCTGGCCGCCGATACCGAGCGCGCGGCGCTGCTGGCCGAGGCCGGCACCGCCACCGACCCGCACCGCATCGCCGAGGTACAGACGCGGCTGGCCGATATCGACGCCTGGTCGGCCGAGGCGCGCGCCTCGGCGATCCTGCGCGGGCTGGGCTTCGAGGCCGACGAGCAGCGCATGCCCTGCAGCGCCTTCTCGGGCGGCTGGCGGATGCGGGTGGCGCTGGCGGCGGTGCTCTTCGCCCAGCCCGACTACCTGCTGCTCGACGAGCCGACCAACTATCTCGACCTAGAGGGCGCGCTCTGGCTGGAAAACTACCTGATGCGCTATCCGCACACGGTGATCATCATCAGCCATGACCGCGAGCTGCTGAACCGGGCGGTGGGCGCGATCCTGCACCTCGAGAATCGCGGCCTGACCTATTACTCGGGCAATTACGACCAGTTCGCGCGCCAGCGCGCCGCGGCGCGCGCGGTGCAGGCCGCCGCCGCCAAGAAGCAGGACGCGCGCCGCGCCCATCTGCAGAGCTTCGTCAACCGCTTCAAGGCGAAGGCCAGCAAGGCCAAGCAGGCGCAGAGCCGGGTCAAGATGCTGGAGAAGATGGAGACGATCCGCGCCCCCGAGGACGCCGCGCGCACCGTCTTCAGTTTCCCCGAGCCCGAGGAGCTGTCGCCCCCGATCATCGCCACCGAGGGCGTGTCCGTGGGCTATGGCGAGACGGTGGTGCTGCGCAACCTCAACCTGCGGATCGACCAGGACGACCGCATCGCGCTGCTGGGCAAGAACGGCCAGGGCAAGTCGACCCTGGCCAAGCTGCTGTCGGACCGGCTGGCGCCGATGTCGGGCAAGCTGACCAAGTCGAACAAGCTGCGCATCGGCTTTTTCGCCCAGCACCAGGTCGAGGAGCTGCGCGTCGAGGAGACCCCGCTGCAGCATCTGCTGCGCGAGCGCCCCGCCGAGGGTCAATCGAAGCTGCGCGCCCGTCTCGCCGGGTTCGGACTGGGCGCCGACCAGGCGGACACCGCCGTCGGGCGGCTCTCGGGCGGGCAGAAGGCGCGGCTGTCGCTGCTGCTGGCCACCCTGCCCGCGCCGCACCTGCTGATCCTCGACGAGCCGACCAACCATCTCGACATCGAGAGCCGCGAGGCGCTGGTCGAGGCGCTGACCGCCTATTCCGGCGCGGTGATCCTGGTGACCCACGACATGCACCTGCTGAGCCTCGTCGCCGACCGGTTGTGGCTGGTCTCGGAGGGCACGGTGAAGCCCTTCGACGACGATCTGGAGGCCTACCGCACCCTGCTGCTGGCGCGCGACAAGCCACAATCGGCCAAGCCCGCGCCGAAGCCCGTCCGCCCCAGCCGCGAGAAGGTCCTGGCGCTGAAGGCCGAGGTCCGCAAGGGTGAGGAGCGGGTGGGCAAGCTCAACCAGATGCGCGACAAGCTGGCGAAGAAGCTGGCGGACCCCGCGCTCTACGAGGACGGCAAGACCGGCGAGGCCGAGATCTGGCAGCGCAAGTATGCCGAGGTGATGGACGGGCTCGAACGGGCCGAGGCGCTGTGGATGTCGGCGCTGGAGAAACTGGAGAAGGCCGAGGCTTGAGCATCGATTCCGCCTTCCTGATCACCACCTTCGTCACCCTCTTCGTGGTCATCGACCCGCTGGCGCTGGTGCCGCTCTTCCTGGCGCTGACCCGCGGCAAGCCGGCCGAGGCGCGGCGCCGGATCGCGATCCGCGCCTGCCTGACCGCGATCGGCATCCTGACCGTCTTCGGCGCCTTCGGCGAGGCTGTCCTGGCCTTCGCCGGCATCTCGATGCCCGCCTTCCGAGTCGCCGGGGGGTTGCTGCTGTTCCTGACCGCGCTCGACATGCTGTTCGAGCGCCGCACCAAGCGGCGCGAGAACCAGGCCGAGGAGGCCGAGGAGGATGACGGCCACGATCCGTCGGTCTTTCCGCTGGCGATCCCGCTGATCGCCGGCCCCGGCGCCATCGCCTCGATGATCCTGCTCGCCGGCCAGCACCCCGGCCTGCCCGGCCTCGCGGTGGTGGTGGCGGTGATGATCTTCGTCGTCGCCCTGTCGATGGTCAGCTTCATGCTCAGCGACCTGATGGAGAAGATGCTGGGCAAGACCGGCATCAACGTGATCACCCGCCTGCTGGGCATGTTGCTGGCGGCGCTGGCGGTGCAGTTCGTCCTCGACGGGCTGCGCGACTTCGGCATCGCGGGCTAGACAACCACGCGGCACGTCATTCCGGAGCGCGATCCTGTATGCAGAGGGTCGAGAGCGCTCAAAACATCTCAACCCGCGACAGCGCGCGGGGCGCGGGTTAGGAGCGGCGTCGCTGCCGGCGTTTCAGCAAACACCACCGGTTCGCATCCTCCCACCCCGCCCTAGGAAATCGCCCGGCGCCGCCTATATCGGGGCTGACATCCGGAGGGGACGATGAATTCGATGCAATGGGGGAACCTGGCCTACCTGGTGCTGCTCGGCTCGGTGCTGGTGTTCTGGTTCGTCGTCCAGAACCGCCAGTCGCTGTCGAAGACGCTGCAGCAGGTCGCGGCCTGGGGGCTGATCTTTCTGGGGGTGATCGCGGTGATCGGCATCTGGGACGACATCAGCCGCACCGTGCGCCCAACCCAGGCGGTGATCGCCGAGACCGGCCGGATCGAGGTGCCGCGCGCGCCGGACGGGCACTATTACATGACGCTGGGCATCAACGGCGCGCCGGTCACCTTCATGGTCGACACCGGCGCCAGCGAGATGGTGCTGAGCGGCGCCGATGCCCTGCGCGCCGGGATCGACCTCGATGGCCTGGCCTTCACCGGGCGGGCGATGACCGCCAACGGCGAGGTGCGCACCGCCCCGGTGCGGCTGGACACGGTCGAGCTTGGCCCGCATCTCGACCGCGACCTGCGCGCCTGGGTCAATTCCGGCGAGATGGAGCAATCGCTGCTGGGCATGACCTACCTGCAGCGCTGGCGCCATATCGAGATCGCCGACGGGGCGCTGGTGCTGACCCGCTGAGCGCGGCTCAGGCCTTGCGTCCCCGGCCCGAGCGGACGAAGGCGCGCGCCTCCTCGACGCTCTCGAAGACATGCGCGGCGCGGCCGCGCGCGAAGACGTCACCCAGCTTGCGGCGCATGAAGGCCGAGCCGGAATAGCGGGTGACCGTGGCGTAGAAGCGCCGCTCCAGCGCCGCCACCGCCTGCAGGTACTCGGCCTCGACATCCTCGTCGATCCGGGTGCCGTCATAGTTGACGATCACGTCCACCGGCCCCGGCAGCGGCGCGCAGATCTCGGTGACCCGGCCCACGATCCGCTCGACATCCTCGCGGCTGCGCACCCGCAGCTTCTCGAAATTGACGAAGAGCGTGCCGTCGGCATCCAGCGCGATCCGGTCCTCCAGATCGAGATGCAGCAGCTCGCGGCGCAGATCCATCGGCGCAGGATCGAAGATCCGCGCGTCCATCTCGCGCAGATCCTCGATGACGGGCCGGAAGTCCATCAGGTCCAGCACCTCGCGCTGCAGGTCGATCCCCGGCGCGATCTCGGTCAGCCGGACGCCCTGCGGATCCAGCTCGAACACGCAGCGCTCGGTGACGAAAAGCACGGGCCGGTGCTGGGCGGCGGCGCGCGGGCCGGAAAAGGTGATCTGCTCGACGGCCTTCAGGAACTTGCGCACCCGCCCCTCGGCGGCGATTCGCAAGCCGCCCTCCGCGACCTCGACCTCGAGGCCGCCCGAGGTGAAGGTGCCGGCGAAGACCACGGCGCGGGCGCTCTGGCTGATGTTGATGAAGCCGCCCGCCCCGGCCAGGCGCGATCCGAAGCGCGAGACGTTGACCGAGCCGGTGGCATCGGCCTGGGCCATGCCCAGCACCGCCATGTCGAGACCCCCGCCATCGTAGAAATCGAACTGCTGGTTCTGGTCGATGACGCAATCGGTGTTGCTGGCCGCGCCGAAATCCAGCCCCGAGGCCGGCTCGCCGCCGATGATGCCGGGCTCGGCGGTCAGCGTCAGGTGATCCAGAAGCCCCTCCTCGGCGGCCACCGCCGCCACCCCCTCGGGCATCCCGATGCCGAGGTTCACGACCCCGTTCACCGGCAGTTCGAAGGCGGCGCGGCGGGCGATCA
>JAGRMU010000086.1 GCA_020441165.1 Sedimentitalea sp. | reverse complement strand
GCCTGTCAGGGCCAGCCTGTCATGGAGGTCAGTTGATGGCGGCGGCTTGTCGGCCCCGGCTTTGCCTGTCAACGGCGATAGCTGTCGTCATTCATTTCGAGGATATTGACGTGGTCGAACAGCGCACCGGTCAAACGTTCTGACCCGAAGGTTTCGGTCCATTCACCCAAGGGAATTCATCGAATCCCATTTCGGCCAGGATTCCAAGCGTTTCCGGCGGCCGAGGTCTCGCAATGTTGGCTGCAGGGTAGCGCGATACGCCTATGCGAGGCCTGATCGCCCGCCTGATCCCGTCCCAGCTTCTTGCGAAGCACCGCTCTGCCGGAGCCATCTGCCCCGTGGGCGTGGACCCCATTCTTCGCCAAGTCGAGCCCGACCGTGATAATCTCCGACATGACCGTCCTCCCTTGTGGATCATCGCAGACCCGCCTTGGCACGTTGATGCCGTCGGGGGGCGGTCGCATCATCAGAGTCCTTACAGGATCAAAATATCACTAACCGACATCGTGGCCCCGGCCTGCATGTCGGCGACCATGATTGCCGCCCCCGCGCCGTTGCCATCGGCGTCGAACCACAGGGTCTGGTTGGTGGTGTTGAAGATGAACCGGTCGTTGGCGTCCTGCGCCAATTTGTCGGCCCGGGTCTGGAACTGATTGGCCGCCAGCGTGCCCGCGGTCAGACCCCCGCCAAAGCCCGCGCTGTCGAACACGAACTTGTCATTATCGCCGCTGACGTTGTGGAAATCGGTGATCTTATCGCCGCATTCGTTCCGTGCATTGAACCGAAAGACGTCATTGCCCCGCCCCCCGGTCAGCACATCCACCCCCGACCCGCCAAGCAGCATGTCTTTGCCCTCGGCCCCGTCCAGTTTGTCATTTCCGCCATTCCCCACCAGCAGGTTCTTGGCCCCAGTGCCCCGGATCATGTCGGCCTTGGAATTGGAGCCATAGACATTCTCGAACCCGCTATAGCTGTCGCCCAGAGCCGCGCCGTCGGCCCCGAACTTACCGTCCAAAGCCAGAATCACCGCCGGTCCCATACGGAAATCAAGCAGGTCCACCCCTCCCCCGCCTTTGACATTCTCGGCCACCAGCGCATTGCCGATGAAAGTGTCCTTGCCGCCCTCAAGGCTGATCTCGCCATTGATCGCGCCGGTCCGCGCGTCGACATGATCATTGCCCGGACCCATATTGACCATGCCATTAATGGTGCCGCGATTGGTCAGGATGTCATCGCCGTCGCCAAGCGAAACATTGCCCTGCAGCAGGCCGCTGTTGGTCAGATTGTCCACTGCGGCGCCGGTAAAGACCGAGCCCTCATCGCCCGAAATGGTGCCGCTGTTGACGATCGAAACCTGCGTGGCAGATGAGTTGAAAGCTGTCATCGTATTCGTGACGCCGAACCGCACTCCGGAAATCAGGCCGCTGTTGTCGATCTGAATCGTTCCCGACCCGGTGGTGAAAATTCCGGCCTCTTCTCCCAGGAAGGATCCGGTGTTGGAAATCACCGCGCGGTCGCCAGAATCCAGGAGCCGCGCAAAAAGGGCCATGCCATTTCCTGAGACCTGCCCGGCATTGAAAAGCCGCCCCAGCGCGGCAACCGCAGCGTCGTCGACCAGCAGTTCGATCGCGGCGGTTCCCGTCGAGGAGCTTGCGAGGCCATCGACTATTCCCGTGCTGCCGATGAAGATCGAATTGTTGTACCCTGACATTGTGATTGCGACGCTTGAGACCACCGTCCCGTAGACCCGCAGGTCATTGTTGTTGCCGGAGCCATAGATGTTTCCGTCGATTACGGCATCACGGCCGACATAGCCGGTTTCATTGCCCCCAAGGGTTTGGGATGAGATGACGCCGGTGAAAAACTTGAAGCTTGCCATGATAACGCCCTCTTGCAACATGACAATCCCCAGTGGACCGCCCAAGACCAAACGCTCGGCCCATTTTTCCTGCCGGTCAACTGTTTCGTTCGGCGGACGTCGCGCCGCCTTCATCAGACCACTCGGATGAGACCGGACCGGGCCGCGAATGCGCACCACCTCGGTCATGCGGCCACGTTTTGCAGCACGACGTAAAGAGCTGTCTTGCCTCTATTGCGCGGTTTTCGCCAATTTCCAGGTCACGCGGGTCTGATGATGTGACCGCCGCCCGACGGCACGACCCGCTATGCCATCCGCGCCATGGCTTCGGCCTGTTTGATCACCAGTTTCACGGCCTCGGATTGCAGGTCGGGCGGATAGCCGTGACGGCGCAGGATGCGCTTGACCGCGACTCGCATTTTCGCTCGCACATCGTCGCGTTGCCACCAGTCGACGCCGGAGCTGTCCCGCACCGACTTGACCAATTCGGTCGCGATGATGCGCAGCTCTTCATTGCCCATCACATCCACGGCGCTTTCGTTCTGGGAGAGGGCGTCGTAAAAACTGCGCTCAGCCTCTGACATGTCGTCCTCGGGTTCGGCCTTCAGGTCCTTGGCCAGAGCAATCAGTTCCTGAATGACCTGCAGGGCGTCGACGCTGCGATTGTGGTAGCGGGCAACAGCATCAGCCAGCCGGTCCGAGAACTTCTGGTGCTGGACCACATTGCCGCGAGTCCTTGCTGTGATCTCGCCATTCAGCAGCTTCTTCAGCGCTTCAACCGCCAGATTCCGGTGCTTCATGTTCTGGATCTCCATCAGGAAATCCTCGGATAGCACGCTGATATCGGGGCGATCGAACCCGCAGGCTTCCAGGATATCGATGACCTCGGTCGAGGCCACGGCGCGGTTCAGCAATTGCTGGATGGCAAAATCCGATGTCGTCTTGCGCCCGCCGCCACCCTTGACGTCCATCTTCAGCAGGGCGGATCTGACGGCGAGGAAAAAGGCGACCTCTTCGGAATGAGCCGAGGCTTCAGGTGAGCCCGCCGCCAGCTTGAACGCCTTGGTGAGGCTCGCGACCGCGTCATGGAACCGCTTTCCGAAATCGGCCTTTTCTTTGGCATCCTGCCGGGCCTGCGAAAGGACATGATCGACCGCGCCCAGCAGCACCTGCAACCGGGCATCGCTGTCTTTGCCCAGGGCCGCCCGATAGTCGAAGTCATGCAGCAGGCCGCGTGCCACATCCAGCGCGGTGAGAAAGGCCGCGACAGCCTCGCGTTCATCTACACCGGTCTGGGCCTGATCCCCCTTCGAGTAGTGCGCCAGGGCGCTCTTCAACTCCGCCGCAAGGCCGATGTAATCGACCACCAGACCAGCCGGCTTGCCCGAGAAGACCCGGTTCACCCGCGCGATCGCCTGCATCAGCCCGTGGCCCTTCATCGGCTTGTCGACATAGAGCGTGTGCATGCAGGGCGCATCGAAACCCGTCAGCCACATGTCCCGGACGATCACCAGCTTCAGGGGGTCCTCCATATCCTTGTAGCGTTTGCGGATGGCTTCCTGTTTGGTCTTGCTGCGGATATGCGGCTGGAAGGCGGCGGGGTCGGTGGCATTGCCGGTCATGACCACCTTCACCGCGCCAGTCTCGTCCGCATCGGAATGCCAGTCCGGGCGGGCCGCCACGATCCGCTCATAGACCTCGACACAGATCCGGCGACTCATGCAGACGATCATCGCCTTGCCATCGATCGCCTGAATCCGGGCATCAAAATGCTCGAGGATATCTGCGACCACCGCGTCCAGTCGTTTCTCGGCGCCCACCAGAGCCTCGACCCGCGACCACCGGCGGGCTGTCGCATCGGCCTCGGTCTCGGCAAGCGCCTCCGTGACCTCTTCGAATTCCTCATCGAGGATCGCCTGCACATCGTCATCGATCTCGATCCGCGCGACCCGCCCTTCATAGTAGATTGGCACTGTCGCGCCGTCCTCGACCGCCTGGGCGATATCGTAGACATCAATGTAATCGCCGAACACCGATCGCGTATTGGCACCGACGAGCTCGACCGGTGTGCCTGTGTGAAAGCCACATAGACCGCGTTCGGCAATGCCATGCGTAGATGATGAGCCAGCCCGCGCCGCATGTCGCCCGACGCCTCGTCGACCCTGGCGTCGAAGCCGTATTGGGTGCGGTGCGCCTCGTCGACCATGACGATGACGTTCGATCGCGCGGTGAGCTCCGGGAACTCATTCCCCTTCTCAGGTCGGAACTTCTGGATGGTCGAGAACACCACACCCCCGACCTGCCGGTCGAGCTGGATCTTCAGGTCCTCGATGCTTTCGACCTGGACCGGATCCTCGCCCAGCAGATCGCGGCAGCGCCCGAAGGTTCCGAACAACTGGTTGTCCAGATCGTTGCGATCGGTCAGGATCACCAGGGTCGGGTTCTCCAGCTCGGGCAGATGCATGACGCGGCCGGCCAGAAATGCCATCAGGAGCGATTTGCCGGAGCCTTGCGTGTGCCAGATCACACCGCCCTTGCCATCAAAGTTCCGGGCCGCCAGGATCGACCCCACCGCCTTACGGACGGCATGAAACTGATGATAGCCGGCGGCCTTCTTGATCGCGCCCTTGCCATCATCCTCGAACACCACGAACCAGCGCAGCATGTCCAGCAGAACGCGGCGGTTCAATACCCCTTGGTCAGGGTCTCCAGGGCCAGGCCCTTGGTCTCGGGGACGATGGTTTCGCCGTCGATGGTGCGCCAGCGCATGAACCGGTCCAGCCCTGCGGACAGGGTGCCGTAGCGCGCGTTCAACCCGTCCGAGATCACCGAGAACACGGTGGTGCGAAAGAGATTGGGGATGTCCCCCTTGTAGGTCTCGATCTGGTTGAAGGCGGCTTCGATATCGGCGCCTTCGACGCCCTTCAGCTCCACCACAACCAGCGGCAGGCCGTTCAGGTAAACCACCAGATCCGGGATGCGCGCGCTGCGCCCGACCATGTCGACCTGGTTGAACGCCTGCCAGGTGTTGGCCTCGTCGCTCCAGTCGATCAGCCGGGCCCGGTCATGGCGTTCCTCGCCCCGAAGATGATAGGTCACGGGCACACCGCGCACCATCAATCCATGCAGCCGCCGGTTTTCCGAGATCAGATCGCCGGCGAACACCTCGTCGCTGACCTGCGCCATCACCTCGTTCACCGCCCCGTCCGGCAGGTCGGGATTGAGCCGCCGGACCGAGGCCGCGAACACCTTGCGCAGTATCGCGTCGTGGAAATTGCGCCGCTCCGGGTCGCGCATTTCAGGCGATATGTCGGCCCCATGCCCGCAGGCATATCCCAGCCCGTCCAGCCGGGCCAGCATCCATGTCTCAAGATCGGATTCGGAGGTCCAGGCCATCAGGCGCCGCCTCCCGGCCTCATGCCCGACACAAGCCGCCGCACCGGGTCGGAGAACGCCTCGTCCATCTTCCGGTAGTGATCGACCAGCCACGAGATCGTCTCGGGCCAGTTTTCCTTGCTATGGCCTTGGGCGCTTGTCTTGCAGACGATCATGCTGACCTTCTTGTCGTCCATTCGCCGCCATTCCAGCTCCTCGCCGACGGCGCTCTCATAGCGCTCCCGCGCATCGATGAGCCTGTCGAAGAGCCATTTGTTCTCCTCCGGATCGGTCCGGTTGAGCTGAAGCGCGACGCGAACCTCCTGCCTCAGGAGGTTCAGGGTGATCGAGCATCCGGATACTCCCATGGCTGAATTGAGCCAGTTCTCCTTGCTCGGATTGACGTTCTGCCATCTCTCGAATCCGGCGGCACGGAGCGCCTCCAACGCCTCAGCCCAGAACGCCAGCCTGATCTGATGGCGCGACATGAGCGCGCCCTTGGCCGATTTCTCCTCGCTGTCCTTCTCGGCCATGCGGATCATGTAATCGGCCGCCTCAGGCGTCGGGATCACCTGCTGAAGGTCGATGAACAGCTCCTCGCCGAACTTGTAGGGCAGGACCTTGATGCAGCGGAC
>JAGRMU010000085.1:2639-2997 GCA_020441165.1 Sedimentitalea sp. | reverse complement strand
TCGGCCTGCACTTCCTTGGGCAGGGCCGCGACCTCGACGGCTTTGACGTAGACGATGCGCTTGCCCGATGTGTCGAAATCAAACGGTGTGTTCATGACTTACCCCTTCCTGATACTGATCGTCTGGATGACGGCGTCCGGTCTGGCGCGGGTCAGATCGACATGCAGCAGTCCATTCTCGATGACCGCCTCTCCAACCTCGACCCCCTCGGCCAGCACGAAGACCCTCTGGAACTGGCGGGCGGCGATGCCGCGATGCAAATAGATGCGCCCGTTGCCGCTCTCGGTCTGGCGACCGCGGATCACCAGCTGGCGGTCCTCGACGGTGATCGACAGATCCGCCTCGGCGAAGCCGGCCA
>JAGRMU010000085.1:0-2582 GCA_020441165.1 Sedimentitalea sp. | reverse complement strand
TCGTTACCGGATTTCGCGGTGCGCTCCAGAAGGCGTTCCAGTTGCTCGAATCCGAGCATGTGCGGGTGTGAGCCCAGGGTAAGTTTCGACACGTCTTTCGTCCTTTTCACCAAAGCGACGGTTCCGCGCGGTCCCGGTTCGGCAACCGCGTTCCCCGAATATGGGAAGAAAAGGGTGGCGAAACAAGGTCTAGGCGAAAACATCGACAGCCTGTAGTGTGGCCCGGCACCGCCCCAACCCCCCGAGTCGCCGATGAATGCCGCGTCCGATGTTTCGATGAAGACCGACGATGTGCTGCGCGTCGAGCTCGAGGTGTTCCGCCGCCAGCATCGCGACCTCGACGCGGCGATCGCGGCGCTGGTCGAGAAGGGAACCGGGGATCAGCTGACCATCCAGCGGCTGAAGAAGCAGAAGCTGCGCCTCAAGGACCGGATCGCCCAGATCGAGGACCGTCTGACGCCGGACATCATTGCCTAGACCTCCGATCCGGATATAGTGCGCGCTTCCTGAGGGGCGGAGCGGGGAGAGGTCATGGCAGGAACCGAGGTCGGCATCATCATGGGCAGCCAGTCGGACTGGCCGACGATGACCGAGGCGGCGTCGATTCTCGACGCGCTGGCAATCCCCTACGAGGCCCGGATCGTCTCGGCGCACCGTACCCCGGACCGGCTCTGGGACTATGGCCGCACGGCGGTCGCGCGCGGGCTGAAGGTGATCATCGCCGGGGCCGGCGGCGCGGCGCATCTGCCCGGCATGATGGCCTCGAAGACCCGCCTGCCGGTGATCGGCGTGCCGATCCAGACCCGCGCGCTGTCGGGGGTCGATTCGCTCTATTCCATCGTGCAGATGCCCAAGGGCTATCCGGTGGCGACCATGGCCATCGGGGCGGCGGGCGCGGCCAATGCCGGGCTGATGGCGGCGGGCATCCTGGCCCTGCAGGACGATGCCCTGGCCGGTCGTCTCGACGCCTGGCGCGCGGCGCTCAGCGCCTCGATCCCCGAGGTGCCGCAGGATGACTGAACCGCTCGCCCCCGGCGCCGCCATCGGCATTCTCGGCGGCGGCCAGCTGGGCCGGATGCTGTCGGTCGCCGCCTCCCGCCTCGGCCTGCGCTGCCACATCTTCGAGCCGGGCGCGGCCCCGCCCGCCGGGCAGGTGGCCGATCGTCTGACCACCGCCAGCTATGACGATGCCGAGGCACTGGCGCGCTTCGCGGCCTCGGTCGACGTGATCACCTACGAGTTCGAGAACATCCCCACCGGCGCGCTCGACATCCTCGAAGGGCTGCGGCCCGTCCGGCCCGGACGCGAAGCCCTGCGGGTCAGCCAGGACCGGCTGACCGAGAAGGCGTTCCTGTGCGACCTGGGCCTGGCCACGGCGCCCTTCGCCGCAATCGACGATCTGGAGGACCTCGAGGCGGCACTGGCCCGTATCGGCGCCCCGGCGATCCTCAAGACCCGGCGCTTCGGCTATGACGGCAAGGGACAGGTGCGGCTCGACCGGCCCGAGGATGCCTCGGCGGCCCTGGCCGCCATGGAGGGCGCCCCGGCGCTTCTCGAGGGGTTCGTCGATTTCAGCCACGAGGTGTCGGTGATCGCCGCGCGTGGCCTCACCGGCGAGGTCGCCTGCTTCGATCCCGGCGAGAACCTGCACCGGGACGGCATCCTGCGCCGCACCACGGTCCCGGCGCGGCTGAGCGCCGCGCAGCGTTCGGACGCGATCCTGCTGGCCGCGAACATTCTCAACGCACTGGATTACGTCGGCGTGCTCGGGGTCGAGCTCTTCGTCACCGCACAGGGCTTCGTGGTCAACGAGATCGCGCCGCGGGTGCACAATTCCGGCCACTGGACCCAGAACGGCTGCACGGTCGACCAGTTCGAGCAGCACATCCGCGCCATCGCCGGCTGGCCGCTGGGCAACGGCCAGCGCCATTGCAACGTCACCATGGAGAACCTGATCGGCGAGGACATGGCGCGGGTGCCCGAGCTGGCGCGCGAACCGGGCACGGCGCTGCACCTCTATGGCAAGGCCGAGACCAAGCCGGGCCGCAAGATGGGCCATGTCAACCGGGTGACCGGACCGGCGCGCTAGGCCAGGAACCGCGTCGCCACGTCACCGGCAAGATAGCTGACCCGACCCCCCGAGAGGGTCGCGGCGATGCGGTGGCTGTGCGCCTCAAGGATCACCAGGTCCGCCCGCAACCCCGGCGCAAGGCTTCCGCGATCGCTCAACCCCAGCACCCGCGCCGGCCCGGACGAGACCAGCGCCCAGGCGCGGGCCAGATCGGCGACGCCGCTCTCGGCCAGCATCAGCGCCGCGCGGCGCAGCGACGGGTAGTGATAGTCCGAGGCCAGCGCGTCGCAGAGCCCCATGGCGATCAGGTCCAGCGCGCTGACATTGCCGTTATGCGAGCCGCCGCGCACCAGGTTGGGCGCCCCAAGGACCACCGGATCGCCCGCCGCATGCGCCGCCTCGGCCGCCGCCAGCGTCTCGGGAAACTCGGCGATGCGCACGCCGCGCGCGCGCCAGGCGGCGCGGGTCTCGGGGGTGCGGTCGTCATGGCTGCCCATCCGCACGCCTTGCG